>DATDGH010000402.1:0-9148 GCA_036522215.1 Candidatus Angelobacter sp.
AGACGCGGGTCAAGACAACCCCGTCATTGCTGAATTACGGAAAAGATCTGAAGTCCGTGCCGGAAACTAGTCCGAAGAAAGCCAAGCGTCGCGAATTCATACTTTCGTTTTTGAAGGCACATGGGGTCGTGTAGCATCTGGTGCTTGGAGCATCCGTCGAACCATGTTCCCGGATGCCCTGCCCCTCTTAATTTACCAACGCGCAGAGGGAGAGAGCCATGATGAAGGAGCTGCTTGCGCGCTGGCCCTGTGATGAAGCAGATTCATACGCCTTCGCCGACGGGAGCCATGTTGATCTGCTATGTGGAAAGCAGCAATTAGCAATTAGCAGTTAGCAATTGGCAATTGGCTAAGGCCAACTGGCCTTCAATCTTGACCTTATACTTATCTATAGGGTTAACAATCAGGCCATGCACATTGGAGAACTTGCTCGCGCTGCCGGCATCAGCATTCAGACCATCAGGTTTTACGAAAGAGAAAAGTTATTGCCGCCTCCGCCACGTACGGCTGCCGGCTACCGAACCTATGGGCAGCACGACCTCGACCGCGTACTGTTCATACGGCGCAACCACGAAATCGGCTTTACCCTGGCAGAAATCAAACAGCTCCTGGATCTCCATGCTGCATTGGAGACGATGCCCCAACCATTCTGGCGCAAACCGGCCCAGGTCAGGCAGATCATCACCATTGGGCGGGAACGGCTGGATCAGGTCAATGACAAGATTCGGACGCTGAAGCTGATGAAACAGCAGCTTGAGTTTGTCATTCGCCATTTGGAAAAATCTGTCCCGGTAACCTGCCCCGTATCAGCAGTGCGCCGGCCCAAGACCTGCGTAAAATCCAGGTAAACTTTTAGACCCATTCACAAACCTCGCTTGACTCTATACCTGAGTATAGGGTCCATCCTTCCATTTGTAACTGGCAATGCGCGGCCCGACCAACATGGCCGTTGAACATGCCAGTAAAAAAAAGGAGAAAGCATGAAAGCCAAGATTCTTATTCCCATGCTGTGCCTGATGACCCTGAAAGCGGTGGCGGCCCAACATACCGACTTTTCCGGCTCCTGGCAGTTCAATCCGGAGAAGGGCAAGAACATCGGCATGATGGCACAGATGAACATGACGCAGACCATCGAGCAGTCGGATTCGTCACTGCAGATAAGCACGCGGACAAATTTTCAAGGTAGAGATGGAGACAGCAAAACTCTTTACGACCTCACTGGCAAGACCGTAACCAACGAATCTCCCATGGGCGGACCGAGTGATACCGTCAGCAAGTGGGACGGCGCCAAACTGGTGACCACCTGGACCAGCGAGAGCGCGGTCGCCGGTGGAGCGAAAGTGGTGCGCACGGAAACCAGGTCCTTGTCCCCTGATGGCAAGACCATGACTGTGGAATCGGTGCGCGGTCCTAATTCCCTGGTCATGGTATTCGACAGGAAATAACAGCCATGCGTCGTTCCTGGATTGCCTTCATGCTGCTGTTGCTTCTCGCAGGCGCATCCACCGGCTTCTACCTGGTGCGCCGGAGCGAGAGCCGCGTTTCCAGCGAGACCCGGCGCAGCCTTCATCCCGAGCGGCGCATGGTCGGCAACAGCGTGAATGCCACCGGAACCATGCGGCTGCGAGTGGGGTCAGAGGTGCGCGTGGGCTCGCAGCTCTCCGGCATGGTCAGGAAGCTGAATGTTACCGTGGGCTCGCGAGTCAATGCCGGTGATGTAATTGCCCGGATTGATGATGCGCCCATTCAGGCCCGGCTGGCGCAAGCGAATGCACAAGCGCAACTCGATCGCGCCACCATGGATCGGGCCGCCGTGAATTCCGAACGCGCGCAGCAACTTGCCGCCCAGGGACTCATTCCTGTCCAGCAACAGCAGGATTTGCAACTGGCGCTGCAGGAAGCCGAGGCGAAATACGAAAAGTCGCTGCGTGACCGTGACCTGGTAAAAGTTGACTTGAGTTATGTGGAGATTCGGGCGCCCATCCGCGGCACGGTGGCATCCGTTTCCACCCAGGAAGGTGAAACCGTGGCTGCCTCATTTACCGCACCCACGTTCGTCACCATCATCGGTGACAACTCGTTGCAACTGGTCGCCATGGTGGACGAAACCGATATTGCCAATGTCAGGCGGGGCAATCCGGTCACGTTCACCGTGGACTCGTATCCCGCGCGTGATTTTCCTGGCACGGTCGAGAGTATTGCGCCCAAGGCGACGATTGTCTCAGGAGTCGTCAACTATGAAGTCAACATCAACATCCGGAAAGACGCGCAACTGCTCAAGCCGGACATGACCGCCAATGTCTCCATCCAAACCGCGCAGCACCAGGCCCTCTTCCTGCCGGCTGAAGCTGTGCGGCACGATGGCGAGCAGAGCTTCGTCTATGTACCCGGAAAAAATGGGCCGCAGCGAAAAGCGGTGGTGGTGGGAGCCAGGGAAGGCGGAAGTATTGAGATCAGGAAAGGGCTTTCGCCGGCGGATGAAATATGGCTGCTTTCTTCAGGAGCGACGAAAAGCGGGCCGTGAGCGCATTCCATGATCGAAGCTGACAACATTTCGAAAACCTACATACGCGAGCAGGGCACAGTTGAAGCCCTGAAGGCAGTCTCATTTCAGATTGCACCGGGAGAGTTGGTTGTGGTCCGCGGCCCTTCCGGTTCCGGCAAGTCAACCCTGCTGAACATCCTGGGATGCCTCGAGCAGCCGAGTTCCGGCAGTTACCGGCTGGAAGGTGAAGATGTGGCCCGGTATAACGATAAGCAGCTTTCGCGCATTCGCAACGCCAGGATCGGATTCGTATTCCAATCGTTCAATCTGCTGCCGCGAACCACGGCGCTTGAAAACGTTGAAATTCCCATGGTGTATGGCGATGGCCACGTAGACCGTTGCCGCGCTTTGTCGGCTTTGGATCGCGTGGGACTGGCAACACGCGCTCATCATTTCGCCGCCGAACTTTCAGGGGGCGAGCAGCAGCGTGTGGCCATTGCCCGGGCCCTCATCAATGACCCTGCCCTTGTCCTCGCCGATGAGCCCACGGGCAATCTCGATCTCAAGGCGGGGCAAGAGGTCATGCGGCTGCTGCGAGACCTGAACCATGAAGGTCGAACCATTCTTCTGGTGACCCACGATGACGCTATCGCTGCCTATGCTTCCCGCGAGCTTCTGTTGCGGGATGGAGTCATTTTTTCCGATCGCCGTGAGCCTGGCAGGCCACTGCAACCAATCCTGGGAGGCGTTACATGAAGACCGGCAAGCTGCTTTTGCAGGCAGCGCGCGCTATGCGGCGTTACCCGCTGCGCACAACGCTCATGACGCTCGGCATCGTGGCTGGAATCGCTTCTCTCGCGGTCTTGACTTCGATTGGTGAGGCCACCAAAAGGGAAACCATGCAGCGCTTCAAGAACATGATTGGGACCTTTGACACCATCCTGATCAGGCCCGGCGGCGGACGTTCTCGCGGCATGCCCACTCTGGTGAACGTTCCCCCTACCCTGCGGTTTGAAGACGCAAAAGCGATGGCAAGCGAGTTGCCCGAGATCCAATCCGTTGCCGAGATGCAGAGCGCCTTCGATATTGATATCAAGTATCGTGACCAGGCCACTTCTCCGGCTGTCTTTGGCGTCAGCGCAAACTGGCTCGCGCTGCGCTCAGATGAGGTGGCGGATGGCGCCTTCTTTACAGAAGATCAGAACACTTCGTTAGCGCGAGTTGCGGTAATTGGGACAGAGGTGCAGAAAGCATTGTTTCCCAGTGAAGACCCGCTGGGTAAAAACATCCGCATCGCCGATGTTCCATTTCAGGTAATCGGGTTGCTGAAATCGCGGGGAGCCGGGCCGGCTGGAGGCAGTCTCGACAATGTCGTCCTCATTCCGGTGAATACGGCTTCGCGCCGCCTGTTCAATCGTGACTTCCTTACCATGGTGATCGCTCAGTTGAAAGACCCGGAACTTAGTACTGAGGTGACCAACAAAGTTACCGCTCTGCTGCGCGAGCGGCATCACATTCGGCCGCCGGCGCTGGACGATTTCGCTGTTACCAACCCGGCCGCCACCATGGCCCGTGTGACGCGCGCCGGCAGCACGTTGACTAAGATCCTGACCGGAGTTGCGGTGATGGCCCTGCTGATAGGCGGCATCGTAATCATGAGCCTCATGTCCATCGCTGTATGGGAACGGCGCAAGGAAATTGGCGTCCGGCGGTCCGTGGGCGCAGCGCGAGCCGATATCATGACGCAATTCGTGTTTGAGGCCACATTGGTCGCTCTTGCCGGGGGAGTTGCCGGCGTGGTGATCGGCTGGGCCGGTATGCAGGTGGCGACGCGAGTTCAGAATCTGTCACAAATCCTGGTTTGGCAGCCCTTCGCCGCCGCCATTCTCCTGTCCATTGCCACTGGATTAGTGTTCGGCATTTATCCGGCATGGAAGGCATCGCGCGTGGATCCAATCCAGGCACTCAGGGCGTGACGGGGTGGAGCGACGCGGAGCGCCTAAAACCATCGTTTAGGATCAATAGCCGGTTACCACCTCGACTAGTTGTTTCTTCCGATGACACGATGACCCGATTGCACACAGCCCGCCAGTGGCAAATCATGGCTCGCGGGTTGCGTCTGCTGTGGCGCTACCGTCTGCGTTCTGCTTTGCTGATGCTCAGTGCCGCGCTAGGGGTGAGCGGCGTGGTCTGCTCTGTGAACTATGGCGCCAGTGGAACGCAGCAGGTGCTTGACCAGATTCGCCGCATGGGAACCAACGTGCTCATCATTACGCCCGCGCAGAGCCGTGCCATTGCCGGACGTTCACGCACCGGCGCCCTGGTTACCACGTTAATTGAGCGCGACTATACGGCCATAAAAAAAGAAGTGCTCACGCGCACTCACTCATCCGCCCTGGTGACGCAGAGCTTCTGGAGCAAAGCAGGCGATCTTTCCAAAAACGCTGTCGTGGTGGGATGTGAGCCGGATTATTTGAGCATTAAAGATTGGCCAGCCGCGGCCGGTGAGCTGTTCGATGCCACACAAGAGCGGACCGCAGCGCGGGTCGCGCTGCTGGGTCATACAGTTGCGTTCGATCTTTTTGGCGCGTCGTCGCCAGTCGGGCGGCCCATGATGATCAATCGCGTGCCCTTTACCGTAATCGGTGTTCTTGCTGAACGGGGTCAGGGCCTGGATGTGAGCAATGAGGACAATCAGATCTATGTCCCACTCTCGACCGCCATGCGCCGCCTGATGAACGTGGATCATTACTCCGGAATCGCGGTTGAGATAGCTTCTTTGCGAGAAATGGATGCAGCCGCGGATCAGATTCGCTGGCTGCTGCACCAGCTTCATCACATCCAGCCCAACCAGCCTCCAGACGTCCAGGTGCAGAACCAGAAGAGTCTTCTGGACACGCAAATGCAAGCTGCGAACCGGCTTGGCTTCTTTCTCCGCTGGATTGCGGCCAGCGCACTGGTGGTTTCAGGACTGGGGATCGCAGCTATCACCTGGATTGCGGCGAAAGAGCGCAGCCATGAAATTGGGACGCGCCGCGCCCTGGGGGCAACTTCCGCAGACATTTTTTTCCAACTCGCAAGTGAGACGGCAGCACTGGCATTGCTGGGCGGAGGAGTCGGTCTTGCGTTATCGTGGCCGGCATCCCGGCTGATCAGCAACGCAATGGGATTAGTGTTCGTCTTCGATCGCAAAAGCGCAGTTCTAGCGTTCATGGCTGCGGTCACGCTGAACCTTGCATTTTCAATTTTGCCTTCCCGTAGGGCCGCGCGGATAAGACCCATTGAGGCCCTCAGGTATGAGTGAGCGGTGATCTCCAGCCCGGCAGAAGTTCTCCGTGTCTCCGTGATTCCGTCGCTTTTCCCTGTGGCCTATGGCCTTTCGATGACCTATGGCCTGTTAGCCAAAAGTTCCAATGCTTTGTTAAGGCCGGAATCGCGGCCGTTGGCCAGGTCTTCTGGCGGAAAGATCGGTACCTCAATATCCGGCGGCACGCCGGTCCCATCAAAGGCCTTACCATCCTTCGTCAGGTAGATTTCATTGGGAAGGCCAAACGTCCATCCATTGGGTAGCACGCGACCGAGAACGTCGGAGAAAACGCCCTGGGTATTGGCGCCGACCCGGACGACATGCGGCTGACGGTCGAGCACCGCCATGGTGAATGTTTCCGCGGCGCTGACGCTGTCCGCGCTCGTGAGCAGGACAACGGGACCACGGAAGCCCGGCCGCGGACTCACGTGGACTGTCACGGGTTGGGGCGGCGTTCGATGGTTGGGATCACGAATATCGTTACGCATGACCTTTTCATACGCGAGGTACTCCCGGGTGGCGAGGCGCGAGGCGATGGAGATTCCAAACACGTCGGAGCCGCCGCCGTTGATGCGAACATCGATCACCAGGCCGGTCAACTTTGCGGAATCTTTGAAAATATCGTCGAGAGCCGTCTCCAGAGCGTCGAGTTGCTTTACGAATTCGCGGTCCTTGGAGTACCCGCTGAAGGAATGAATCCGCAGATACCCGATACCGTTGGCCGGTCCGTTGCCCTCTGAAGCGGATAACGCCGCACCCTGCGGCGAACGCAACCGGCCAAACTGCAATTTCCCATTGCAGAAATCCCGCAATCCGCCGCGGACGTATTTCGTCTCAATAATCTCCGTGATGCGAGATGCATTCCCCTTCTGCATGGGGTCCGCTGCCGGGCGAAAACCATGAAACCTCTTCTGGATGGAATTGGCGGAGATAAAGGTGTGCGCGTCATGCAAGGGATCAATCATGTCGCTGAGAATCCGGAAAAGTTCTTCCGGTTTCGTTTCCAGGGTCACCTGCGGGCGAAACTTTTTATCCACCGCCGGCCAGTCCATTTTGTGCAGCGCAAAAAAAGGATATTGCTCGGCGAAAGTCTGCCAGAAGACCTGATAGTTTGTGAGTGGCGTATCGGCGAGAGACCGGCCGCAAGGCTCCGGCCGCGAGCTGGTGCGGCGAAGCAGAATGTTTGAGACGCTGCCGTCTTCATGGAGCCAACGCGTGTCCTGCGATGTCCCGGGGGAAATTCGGAAGGTATCGTCGTCTCCGGCAAAAACAATTTCATGAGCGGCGCCCGCCTCTGCCTTGCGGGTAGCCTTCTCCGATGCTATACAACTCAGCGTCGTGATCTCATAGGCGCGCAGATTGTCTCCTTGAAATTCGATGAACATTCCGTAACCATCGCTGAGCCATAGCCCTTCAAGAGATTGGGTGCCTGGCTGGGTTTGCGTCCGTCCGAAATTTGGAAAAAGGGATGATGCGGCGCCCGCGAAAACAACCGCACACAACCACTGGAGTTTGCGTTGCTGATTCACGATGCCCTCACTGAATACCCGGTTCTTCTCGTGTTCCACTTGCTGCAGTTTAGCATCCGTGGCATAGAGAAAGGCCCGCACTGCGGCGACATCTTCCGGGTCACCGTTGATCCCCCGCGCCTCACCCCGCGAACCGCTGAGCCACCCCTTCAATGGTTTCCCAGGCTTGTTGCCGGCTGCACCCGGCGGCGCAAGGCCTGCAGGACTTGTAGATTCGGAGGAGTGTCGACAGATCAACAATCGCCGTGATCGCCGTGATCTGAAAACCGTGCAACCCTACATTGTTCGTTTGGCGGTACCGGGATTTTTTGTGCGCCGAGACCGTTATCGTCCGCCTGTGGCATCATGGTTGACCGTGGCCGACACTGCATCGCGCGAACAGGCAGGCCTGCGCAAAGAACTCGGACTTGGCGACCTGGTGATGGCGCAGGTGCTGTGCGTGGTGGGCTCCTCCTGGGTGGGCATCGCAGCCAAGCTCGGCCGCGCTCACGTTGCGTTCTGGCTGGGCTCGATGCTGCTCTACTACGTCCCGCTGGCAGTGGTCGTCATCTACCTGAACCGGATGATGCCGCTGGAGGGCGGCCTTTATCAATGGGCCAAATCCGGCTTTGGCGAGATGGCCGGATTCCTCACGGCGTGGAACCTGTGGGTCTACGCCGTCATCGTGACCGGCGCCATCATCTTCGTCATCCCGACGGACCTGGGATACATTCTGGGTCCAGCAGCGGCGTGGATTCCCGCAAGCAAACTGGCGACACTGGCGCTGACCGGCGGGGTGATGGCTGGGATCACGCTGGTGTCCATCCGCGGGCTGGATGTGGGCAAGTGGCTGCACAATGTGGGCAGCATCGGGATCATGACGGCGTATGTGATCCTGCTGGCGCTGCCGATCTGGGCCCTGCTGCGCGGCTCGATCGCGCACTATCAGCCCATTCCCTGGCAGCCACCTCGGCCATCGTGGTTTGGCCTGGCGATCTTTGGCCAGATGACAGTTGGAGCGCTCAGCGGATTCGAATACGTAGCGATTCTGGCGGGAGAATCCCGCAATGCGGCGCGAACCATCGGCCAGTCGGTTGTGATTTCCGCGCCCATCATCGCGCTGATGTTCATTCTGGGAACCAGTTCGGTGCTGACGTTTGTGGGCACGCAGCCCATCAACGTGATTGGCCCGATTCCACAAACCATGCGCATTGCCTTTGGCGCCGCAGGATGGGCGGCGCCCATCGCCATCTCTCTGTTGATGATGCGTGCGGTGGCCAGCGCCAGCCTGATATTTACCGGCTTGACGCGCCTGCCCATGACCGCCGGCTGGGACAACCTGGTGCCGCGCTGGTTCTCGCGCCTGCACCCGCGGCGGAAGACGCCGGTGAATTCGATTCTTTTTGTAACCGCGCTGGTGATGGCGCTGATCTTCTTCAGCATGCTGGGCGTGCGCGAGCAGGAAGCAAGCCAGTTACTGGCTGGCGCGTCCATTGCTCTGTACGCGATTACATACGTGGCGCTGTTCGCGTTGCCGCTCCTGGGCAGCCGTGCGCTGCGAAGCGCGCTCCCCTGGTGGGTGAAACTGGCAGCCCTGGCCGGACTGATTTCCAGTGTGGTCTCGCTGGCGATTGGGGTGTACCCGATCGTCGACGTAACCAGCCGCTGGGAGTATGCCGGAAAAATCTGCGCGGTGGTGGTGGTGACCAATCTGCTGGGCGTGCTGATCTATCGAGCGGGAAAGAGAAAAACAGTAGTTAGTAATTAGTGGTTAGTAGTTAGTAGTTAGCTAAAACCAAAGCAGTAAATAGCAATTAGTAATTAGTAGTTAGGCCGTTTTGCACGCGA
>DATDGH010000403.1:0-2350 GCA_036522215.1 Candidatus Angelobacter sp.
CGTGCTCGCCTCGGCGGACCTGCCCGCCTCGGCGAGCCTGCCCGCCTGGGCGGGCCTGCGCAGGCAGGCGCAGGCGAGGGATCTGCTTTTCTCCCGCCCGCCCCCGCTTTGTTCTTGTAGCGGCGTCCCTTTAGGGCGCCATCTTGCATCAGGACCCGCCATCCCCTCACGCCAAATAGTGAAATTCTAATCTCCTTCTTCGTCTTTCTCCCTAAAGTCCGTCACTCCTTCTGCCGATACAACAATCAGGAGGGTCTCCCAATGGCCAGCCCCGTAACCAGCGCAACGCACGCCCCAACCGTCGAGCAGGTCGCCCCAGTGCGCCCCAAAGCTCCTGAAGCAAAACCCCAGCAACCCCCCGCGGACACCGTTCAGATCAGCAGTGCCGCCAAAGCCGCCTTGCAGGAAGCGCTGGAAACCAAAGCGCAAACCACCCAAGAAGCCAATCTCGGGGACAATCAAGCCCGTCGCCTCCTCGCCAGAGAGGCCGCCGCTGCTCCCAAAGCAACCACGAAGTGAGCCCGTCTTCCGTCAGGGCACGGCTTCAGCCGTGCCTAACTGCTCTTGCTGCAACCCGGCTTCAGCCGCTGAGGGTCGCTTAGGGACCGGGCTCTGATGGCTCTATTTCAAAAATAGCTGCGAATGGCCATGTCGACGGCGGGCTTTAGTCCGGCGCTCGTCCCTTCCCTCGTTCCGCATCCGCCGTCATCCCGCTTGAAGGGTTGGCTCCCTTTCGCCTTCCGTTTCGCACCCCGCCTCAAAACCGCTCGGACCGTCGAGCTACCATCCTCCTTCCAACCTCTACATCTCCAACTTCTAACCTCCAGCATCTATCCCCTGGCCCTCCTCAACTTAGCTCGATTTCGTTACGAAACGAAACAACTTCGTACTACCCGAGTACTAGTAACTTATAGTTGACAAACGGTAAATAGCGTGCTATCATGCGCCATGAAGTCGCGCTTCCAACCCGCCGCCACCTCCCAACCGTGGACCATTTCACCAGTGGATAACTCATTTAGAATCAACACTTCCAAAAGTGTGTCAAAACAAAGGACTTTAACGGTGATTGTGTATTTCCCACAGAAATTTCCTTCCTAACGAATCGATTTCTCTTGACTCTGAAGAAAAAGCGAACAATGATTACCGTGGCCGGAGTGGCTTCGTTCTGATGTGGAGCCATGTCCGGACAGCGCAAAATACTCGGCGGACGAGTCGGGAGCCCATGCGTTTTCCGCACTGGACCCGTATTTCTCCAGCCGAGTTTTTATTTGGGGGGAAGATTTTTGAAATGTTTGAAAATTGGATAGCAAAAAACAGACGGCCAGCGAGCTGATGACTCGCTGACCGTCAGAATCGAGGCGCACTATGACTAGAACGCTCGAAGTGTTTTTATACGACATTCGCGGCCCACCGTCAATCTCCAAGTTTCCAAACAAAAACCTTGGAAGAGTGAGCGGCGGGTCCGTGACCGAGCGGTTTAAGGTAGCCGACTTATAATCGCGCAGACGTGTTAACGCACGTCCGGGGGTTCGAATCCCTCCGGACCCGCCATTATGGTAACATCGCGGTATGAAGGTAGGAAAAAAGAAGTTCGATAGAGTTCTTGGTGCCCTGCTCAAGGCAAAGCCTGAACCGCGAAAGAAATCGTGTTCGTATGCAGATCGCCAAAGCCGTAGCTAATGCTGTGATTGACCATACGGTGAGCGGCAAACTTACGCTTGCCAATTATGGAGAACGTCGGGTGCTCGTCGGTTTGTAAGACGGCATCCGCGCTAACGTGCCGGTCTAAGACAGCCTCTGCTATTTCGATCTTGGCGTCATCTACAGGCACAAGGCGCAGTCTGCCACCGCGTTCGATCATGCCCATTACCACGTCGCGCTTTTCTTTCTTGACGTAGGGCTTGCCCATGCGCGGTTTCTTTGGAGTCAAGTAGGTGTGATCGGCCTCGACTACGCCAGTCAGCAGATCACCACTGTCTTGCATGGCCTCGCGGATTCGATGCGCCATATACCACGCGGTACGATAGTTCACGCCCAGGTGCCGCTGTAGTTGGCACGCAGACATGCCCTTCTTGGCCTCGCAGATCATCGCAATGGCAAGGAACCATTTGGTCAGCGAAAGATGTGAGCCGTTGAAGATTGTGCCGCTAGTCGCACTAAACTGCTTCCGGCAATCCTCTTCCAAGCACTGGTAGATGCGGGTCCGCTGATTCTTGCCCCTCTTGCTTCGCACAATCTTGGAGACGTTCATTACCCCGCAGTGAATACAGCACAAGCCATTCGGCCAGCGCATTTGCTCCAGGTAATCGAGGCATTTGTTTTCCGTACTGAATTTCTTGGTCACGTCTAT
>DATDGH010000404.1:0-9399 GCA_036522215.1 Candidatus Angelobacter sp.
GTTAAGTCGCTTAATGCAGCAAAGCGTCTCGAACAGTTCATGTTGAATCAGTTGCCAATGCTGGCCGGCGGCATTAAGGCCAAAGGAAAGGGTAGTTACGAAGTGCACATCTTGCTGAGGCGCGGGATCCCACGGGCCCTAGTTGACGATTTGATGAGGCGCGCACAACAGGTGTTTAGTGCGCGGGTAAAGGCATCGTGAAGGTATCTACGAAGGCTTCGGCAGCCTGAAATGGGACTTAGTAGAATAGCGGGTGAGAGTGAGGGCTGAAACATAGGGAACAGGTGATAGGGAACAGGGAACAGCCGAGCCAGAATCAAAACAAATTCAAAACCCGCGACGCTCTGCGCCTCTGAGAGCCTGACGCCGAACAACTTTCAAAAGCCACAGGCAACGAAACAGAGAGGTCAGCGAGACGGAAGCCCTGGAGGGGCAAAATTACTGAGCCCACCCGGTGACGGGTGGGTAGCGAATAAAAGACAATCATTGAGCCGCGTAGCGGCGACACGCAATTGAGATTTGGGGCGATTACAATGTTCGCCTTGGAGGAACGTGTGTCCCACGCCTTCGCCCGAATCCACATCCATCTGATCTTCAGCACCAAAGAACGCCAGAAGCTCATTCCCAGAGAGGTTCAGCCCAAGCTCTGGTCCTACATGGCCGGGATCTGCCACAATAAGGGAATTGAACCGATCGCGATCAACGGCACGGACAATCACACTCACGTACTGTTTCATCTGTCTCCGACGATGGCGCTGGCCAAAGCCGTGAATCTGATCAAAGCTAATTCTTCGCGATGGATGAACGAGCACAAAAACAAATTTGCGTGGCAGGATGGATATGGAGCTTTCAGCGTAAGTGAATCGAATACCCAGGCGGTGATCAACTACATCCGTGATCAGGAGAAACATCACCGCAAGCGGACTTACGAACAGGAATACATCGCATTCCTAAAAAGGCATGGTTTCAAATTCGACCCGAAATATGTTTTCGGATGACGCTTGCAGCCGTGCCGCCCCGCTGGGGCTCGGCCGTGTTTTTGTTTCTTACCCACCCCTTACGGGGGTGGGCTCAGTAATACCGCCCGCTTTGCGGGCTGCACCATCCTCAATCCACCGGTTCGTCGCTCTTGTATTGTACGTTTTGATTCGGAACCAAAAAATTCCGTCCCTGTCGCTGTCGGGGCTGGAGTTTAGATTTAGAAATCCTGGGCAGCGTCGAATTTCTTAGGTGAACGGTATTGGGGAACTCCGGAGCTGTGCCACACAACATAGGGAACAGGCAACAGGGAATAGTAGAGTCAAAATCAAAAGCGGATTCCTCGCGTGGCTCGGAATGACAAAACTAGAAGCGGCCCGGCGGAAATTCTGAAAGATCTGTGCAGTTTGCAAGTGGCTAGCAACTCCTGGGCATTCGCCCTGGGGCTGTATTTCAGACGATAGGGTTCCCTCACTTCGTTCGGGATAAACTACCAAAAAGATCAGAGCCCTTCTACAATCGCCTGCAATCTCTTAGCAATCTCTTCCGGATCATCTGTGCTTTCAAACCAAACTGGCTCACCGATCCGCACCTGGACGGTTCCCGGTCTGGAGAAGCGCTGCTTTTTCTGTTTTAGGCCGAACAGGCCGTCAATGCGCATAGGAATTACTGGCAGGTTCAGGCGGGCAGCTAACAACCCGATGCCTTTGCGGAATTCGGCCATCTCGCCGGTTTGCGTGCGCTTGCCTTCAGGGAAGATCAATACGTTGTAGCCTTTGTCGGCCAGGCGTCCGGCGTATTGGAAGCTTTCCTGGTAGGCCGCCCTCTGCGGCAGGGAAAAGACGTTGAACAATGCAGCCACAAGCGCGTAACGAAGCTTAGCCAACCAGCGGCGCAGGAAAAACCATTCTCGCGGAGGATGGCGCATGTCGCGCAGCACCTCGCCGGCCATGGCGGTTGCCAGGTGGTGGCGCAGGCGTGGCGGCAGCGCGGCCAGAATGAAACCGACATCAAGGTAGGCGACGTGGTTCGAGATCACCAGCATGGGGCCGCGATGGTTTTTCAGACGCTCCCGGCCAATGATCTTCGGTCTGGTCATGATCATGGTTGCCGGCCAGACTAGCAGGTAATAAACAAAGACCCGGATCCAGGTCACCGGCCATCGCTGCGCCCAGGGTGAATAGGGATAGTCCGCCGGTTTTGATTTGGCTGAGGATTTTTTGACCAGCTCTTCCAGATCGGCAACGGTGTTCACGCGGGAAAACTCCTGATCGCGCAGGTCCACTTGGTAGCGGTCTTCGATGGCGCTCATCAGTTCCACGCGATCGAGAGAACTCAGGTTCAGGTCATCTTCCAGGTTTGCGCCCGGACGCATCTCCACCGGGCGTCCGGCGATTCCCTGAATGAGTTGTTGCAACGCGCCCGCCGTGGCGACTGGTTGTGATTTTCCCGCCAACTGGCTTTCCGCTACCTGGCGAATCACATCCAGCTTGGGCTTCTGTGTGGAGGTTCGGGGAAAATCTTCATCCGGCCAGGCCAGCCAGCAGCGGACTTTCTGGAAATCGGCCAGCGATTGGTTGGCCTGGGCGACCACCGCATCCGGTGAAGCCCTATCCTGAAGCAGCAACACGGCGCAGGCCTCAGCGTTGCCGCCGCGCGCGACGCCAAAGACTACGCAGTCGCGTACTGCCGGCTGCTTGCGCAGAGCCTGCTCCAGGTCTTCTGGATAGATTTTCAGTCCGGCGGGCGTGACGATCACGTTCTTGTTGCGGCCTTTGAAGTAGAGATTGCCCTCTTCGTCCACCGCGCCCAGGTCGCCGGTGCGAAACCAACCTTCTTCTCCCCCGACCGGCTTCATCTCGCGGCCCTGCCAGTACTGGCGGGCAACATTTTCTCCGCGCACCAGGATCTCGCCCGTTTCCGGATCCAGCTTCATCTCGCGCCCCGGAAGTACTTTGCCAATGGAACGGCGGCCCACTTTGAATGGATGGTTCAGGCTGATCAGCGAACTGGTTTCCGTGAGGCCATAACCTTGAATCACCACATACCCCAGCCTGCGCCAGAATTCTTCCGTGTTGTTGTCCAGCGCTGCTCCGCCGGAGATGAGCGCCCAGAATTTCCATCCGAAGCGCCGGTGAATTTTGCGAAAGCGCCACCAGCGCCGCAGGAATTTTTCATTTTCAGCAGCGGCAAATCTGGCGCCCATCTGATCGGGGAACTCGCGTTCAATTCGCAGCTTCAGCGATTCCATGACCCGGGGCACAGCCACCAGCACAGAGACGCGCTCACGTTTGATGGCAGTGATTACCTCGCGCGGGTTGAGACTGTCTTGAAAGATCACAGTTCCGCCGATCAGCGGCGGAATGAACATAGCCATGTATTGCCCGAAGACGTGGCTCAGCGGCAGCAGGTTGAGAAAGCGGATGGGATGGAAGATGCGCTCGTATTTGAGGTACTTGGGAATCTCGCGCTCGATCGGCCCCAGGCTGGCCAGCAGGTTGCCGTGCGTGAGCACCACGCCGCGCGGCTCGGCCGTGGTGCCGGAGGTGAAGACGATCTGAGCGGTATCGTCGCGCGTGAGCGGGACAGCGTCATAAGGTGTTGCGGGAAGGGAAGAGATGGTTTCCGCCAGAGTCTCAAGCTCAAGATGCGGCCACTGCGGCTTTTGTTCTAGAGAATTCGCCAGCTCCTGGGAACAGACAATCAGCTTTGCCTGAACATCCTGGGCCACGCGCTGCATGAAATCCGGCGCAGCGATGCGGTCCATGGGAACCACAACCACTCCGCGCAACAGGCAGCCGACGAAGGCTGCGACCCACTCCGGAGAGTTGTGTCCCCAGAGCATGACGCGGTCGCCTTTACCGATGTTGCGTCGTTCCAGTTCGCGGGCGAAGCGGAAGGCCAGCTCGGCCGTCTGGCCGTAAGTCCAGCGGGGAGTGCGGTAGCCGCGGTGATAGACAAACGCGGTGTCGTCGCTAAATTTGCTGTAAACCGTGACAAGATCGGCCAGACTGTTCACAGGATAAAACTAACATGAAGAATCGGGTGATCGCGCGTGATCGGGTGATCTGGTGATCGGAAAACCAAAACCAACCTCTGTGGTCCTTCGTGGCCTCTGTGGTTCAAGGCTTTTGCAGTCGGGTTCTTGAGCCAGCAGCCAGCAGCTAGTAGCTAGCAGCTTTATGTTGAATAATCCGCATTAATGTGCACGTACTCCTGCGTCAGATCGCAGGTTAGCAATTCCAGTCGCGCTTTGCCCAGGCCTAATGTAATGCGGATTTCATACTTTGGTTGCGACATGTATTGATGGGCCTGATCTGCGTCAAACGAAACTGATCCACCATTGCGGCACACGATTTGCTCGCCCAGATAAACATTGATTCTGGCGGGATTGATTTTTACGCCGGAGCGGCCGATGGCTGCGAGAATGCGTCCCCAGTTGGGGTCGGCGCCTGCCCATGCGGTTTTTACCAACATTGAAGTGGCGATGGTCTGAGCAATCTGGCGCGCCTCCCGGTACGTCCGCGCCTCTTCTATCTTGAGCCGGACAACATGCTTCACGCCCTCTCCGTCCGAGATGATCTGCTCTGCCAGAGAGTGGCAGACATTTCGAAGTTTTTGTTCGAACACAGCACGAAGTGCCTTGATCGGCACACCGCTCTTTCCGCTGGCCAGCAGCAGCGCAGTATCGTTAGTAGAAGTATCGCCGTCGATGGACATGCAGTTGAAGGTCTGCTCCACCGCGCCTTTCAGGGATTGATGCAACTCGCGCGGCGTGGCCAGAACATCGGTGAACAGGTAGACCAGCATGGTGGCCATGTTGGGATGGATCATGCCTGCGCCTTTGGCTACACCTGCGATGGTCACCACCTGGTTCTTGTAGCTGAATTCGGCAAAAGAAACTTTCATGCGCGTGTCTGTGGTCATGATGGCCGTCGCGAAAGCGGTGAATGCTTCAGGCTCGTCACCCGCAGAGGCAACCAGCGCGGGAAGAGCGGCGCTGATTTTTTCTACCGGCAACGGCACGCCGATGATTCCGGTTGAGGAAGGGAAGACCTGGTCCGGTCGAATGTTGAGCGCCTGGGCGACTTCAAGGCACGTTGCTTTTGCTGCCTTAATCCCCTGCGCGCCAGTAGCGCAGTTGGCGTTTCCAGCGTTGACGATCAGGGCGTGAACACGTCCGCGCGAACGGCGGAGATGCTCGCGGTCAACCGTAAGCGGCGCGGCCACTACCTGGTTGCGTGTAAACATCGCCGCCGCCGCGCCTCCGTCCGGGGCGACAGCCAGGGACAAATCAGGTTTGCCGCTGGCTTTGATACCGGCAGTAGTGGCGGAGAAAAGAAAGCCTTTAGGGAGAGTCATGGTTGTCTTTTAGTTCACCTCGAATCCCCGCGCAGCGGGGTGAGAGGTCCCTACCTTCTTGCAAAATGTTTCGGGGCGTAGGCCCTAACAATTGATGCTTGGAGGATTTTCTCTGCGTGCTCGAGATAAGTTGATAGCTCGCCTCGAATCCTGCGCTCTTGTAAAGCTTCTTGAGGCATTCGCCTTGATATTTCATTTAAGCGGGTAGGGTTCTCTCACTCCGTTCGAGATAAACTAAAAAACACTACGACCCGATCCTCACCAAAGGCATCAAAACCTGCAAATCGCGGCGTTCGAAGTTTTCTGGAATCGGGCCGCGGACCATGGCGATCTCGTCGCACGCATAGAAGCGCGGGCAATGAATGCAGTCCTTGTAAATCTTGTCCGGCAGCTTTTCTCGTGAGGCAACGCTGAATCCCACGTGGGCAAAAAAATCAGGGATGCGGGTAAACAAACAGACGCAGGTTACGTTGTGGCGTTCGGCTTCCTTGAGCAGTGCTTTTACCAGCAGACGGCCGGCGCCGCGTCCCTGGGCGCTGGGATGAACGGCAATCGAACGAATCTCCGCCAGGTGAATTCCGTAGAGGTGGAGTGCGCCGCAGCCGATGATCTCGCCGTCATCTTCAGCCACCACAAAGTCGCGAATATTTTCGCAAAGCTCGGGTAGATGACGAGGCAGCAGCGTGCCATCACCATAATGAGGCTCCATGACACCGTGGATCTGCTCCACGTCGGGCAGGACGGCGTTACGCGTACGTACCATGTGCCTCCTGCATGAGCGAGAGTTTCAGCCGCGCTTCCCGCAACGCCTCTTCTACTCTGTGTGGCGCCGTTCCTCCGGGAACGTCATGGCACGCCACCACGGCCTCCAGTGTCAGGTGTTCATAGATATCCGGGCCAAATGCGCGACTGAACTCCTGCAACTCAGCCAGGGACAAATCCTGGAGTTCGCAGCCCTGAGCTTTTTCCATGCATCTCTGAACAGCGTGGGCTACTACTTCGTGCGCCTGGCGAAAGGGAACATCCCTGGTGGCCAGATAGGTTGCTGCCGCCATCGCGTTCATGAAGCCCGTTTGGCAGGCGGCTTTCATACGCTCGCGATTGAATTCCACCAGACGCATAAAACCGGTAGCTACTTCCACGCAGCCACTGACCGCAGCCGCCGCCTCAAAAATCGGTTCCTGCGTCTCCTGCATATCTTTGTTGTAAGCCAGCGGAAGTCCTTTGAGCGTTGTCTCCAGCGCCACCTGATTGCCAATTACCCGCGCTGTCTTTCCCCGGATCAACTCCAGCGCATCCGGGTTCTGTTTCTGCGGCATGGCGCTGCTGCCGGTGGAATACGCCTCCGGCAGGAGAACAAAACCATATTCCTGCGTGGCAAACAGAATGAACTCTTCCGCCCAGCGGCTCAGATGCACGGCCAGCAATGCCAGCACGTTCACAAACTCAATGGCAAAATCACGATCGCTGGTTGCGTCTATGCTGTTGGCCGTAGGACGATCAAATTCCAACTGCCGGCTCACCAGTTCGCGGTCCAGAGGCAACGTGGCTCCGGCCACGGCGCCCGAACCCAGCGGACATTCATTCACTCGCTTGCGGCAATCACTCAGCCGATCAAGATCGCGCCACAACATGTGGAACCACGCCAGGAGCCAGTGCGCGCCCAGCACCGGCTCGGCCCGCTGCAAGTGCGTGTAGGCGGGCATGACGGACGTTTTCAAAGTCTCCGCGCGGTCCAGCAGGACTTCCAGTAACTGCTGCAACGAGCCCTGCAAGTCCTGAATTGCCATGCGCACAAACAATCGCAGGTCGGTAGCAATCTGCTCGTTTCGGCTGCGCCCGCTATGCAATTTCTTGCCCAGTTCACCGGTCAGGGCGACCAGTTCTTTTTCTACAAAGTGATGGACGTCTTCCGTGGTGGGATCGTCGAGACCGGATGGGCCTCTGCGGAGAATCGCCGCCAGGGCTTCAAGAATGGAATCGCGCTCTTCCGTCGTCAGCACGCCGGCATCGTGCAGTGCGTGTGCATGCGCAGAACTGGCGGCCACTTCATAGAGCAGCAGCTTGTGGTCAAAAGGAAACGACCGCTGCCATTGCTCGAACCGTGGATCAAGTGGTTTCCGGAATCGTCCGGACCACATCTTCACTTGATGACCTCCTGGCGAATACGCGCGCGCGACCGGGCGGGCAGCCCCAGAATGCGAATGAATCCCTCCGCATCCTTCTGGTTGTAGGCCTCGCTCATGGTGAATGAAGAAAGATCGGTGCGGTAGAGCGAAAACTCTGACTCGCGACCGGCAATGGCGACATTGCCTTTGTACAGCTTCAACGTGACCGAGCCGGTCACTTCTTTTTGCGTCTCGCTCACAAAAGCATCCAGGGCTTCACGCAGAGGCGTGAACCACAGGCCGTAATAAACCAGCTCCGCATATTTCAGAGCGACGTGCTGCTTGAAATGCAGGACCTCGCGGTCCAGGCAGAGCGCTTCCAATTCACGATGCGCGGTGAGCAGAAGCGTGCCGCCGGGGGTCTCGTAGCAGCCGCGCGACTTGATGCCGACAAAGCGGTTCTCTACAAGATCGACGCGGCCAATAGCGTTGCGTCCACCAATTTCATTCAGCAGCTCGAGCAGAGAAACCGGATCGAAATTGTGGCCATCGATGGAGACGGGAGTTCCCCCTTCAAACCCAATGGTCACAGTCTCTTCGCGATCAGGAGCTTCCTGCGGTGAGCGCGTGAGTTGCCAGGTGGAATCCAGCGGAGAGTTGGCTGGGTCCTCCAGTTCACCGCCTTCATGGCTCAGGTGCCAGATATTGCGATCGCGACTGTGGATCTTCTCCCGGCTGGCGGCAACCGGAATACCGTGCTGTTCCGCGTAATCCAGGCAGTCTTCACGCGATTTCAACTTCCACTCACGCCACGGCGCAATCACCTTCAACTCCGGCGCCAGCGCCTGAAATGCATGTTCAAACCGCACCTGATCGTTGCCCTTGCCGGTGCATCCGTGGGCCAGGGCCGTTGCCCCTTCACTCAAAGCCACTTCCACCTGATGCTTGGCGATCACCGGGCGCGCCAGCGAAGTGCCCAGAAGGTACTTGTGCTCGTAAACTGCGCCCGCGCGCAGGGCAGGGAAGACGTAGTCGCAAAGAAATTCCTTGCGCAGATCAATCACATGGACCTTGACTGCGCCGGTGTTGTGGGCCTTCTCCGCCACCTGGTCCACATCGTCGCCCTGGCCAACATCCGCGATCACGGCGATAACATCGCAGTCATAGTTTTCTTTCAGCCAGGGAATAATGATGGAGGTGTCCAGTCCTCCCGAGTATGCGAGGACGACCTTCTCACGCATGGTTGCTCCTTGGAGGGAAGCGACGAGCGTCGCCACCCAGCAGTGAAAGTAAAATCGCTTTTTGCACGTGCATCCGGTTTTCTGCCTGATCGAAGACCACAGAGCAAGGAGAGTCCATTACGCAGGCGGCAACTTCTTCTCCCCGATGCGCCGGAAGGCAGTGCATGAACAGCGCGTGCGGCGCAGCCTGGGCCATGAGCGCTTCGTTTACCTGATAGGGCGCAAAGATTTTCGCGCGCTTCGCGGCCTCTGCTTCCTGTCCCATGCTGGTCCAGACGTCGGTATAGACCGCATCCGCGCCAATGACCGCCTGGCACGGATCGTGCATGATCTCAATCTGCCCACCGGTCTGGCCGGCAATGGCCTGGGCCGCTGCCGTGATATCCGCATCGGGCGTATAGCCCGGCGGTGTGGCAATTGAAATCCTGCTGCCCACGCTGGCCGCGGCGAGCATGAGCGAATGGGTGACGTTATTCCCATCGCCAACGTATGCGAGCCGGACCTGGCGCAGGTCAGAGAATTTTTCCTGTAAGGTGAAGAAGTCAGCCAGGGCTTGGCAGGGATGCTCCACATTGCTGAGCGCATTGATCACCGGAATGGAGGCATGGCGCGCCATCTCCACGATGGTCTGGTGCTCGTACGTGCGCAGGACAATTCCTTGTACCCAGCGCTCCACATTGTGGGCCACGTCGCAAAGCGGCTCGCGCTCT
>DATDGH010000405.1:0-3413 GCA_036522215.1 Candidatus Angelobacter sp.
TCCTTTTCTTTCTTATCTTTTTCTATTGTGAGGGCAAGCTTATACTGCGCCTGCCCCACGGCAATGAGCACCTGCGTTCGATAAAACGGATAAAGCTCCCAGTCTGTCTCAACATCCCACCGACCAAGTTTCTTACCCGCAAGAATCGTTCTCGTTTTTTCTAATGCTTCACGGCTGCGGCCCTGCTTACGTAATATTCGTGCTTGCAGCAACAAGCACTCCATTAGATCGGTCAACGTCCTCGGATCGCAAAGCTCTAACGCCTCATAAATGTGCATCGCAGCTTTTTCCAGGCAGGTTGCGACAGTTTCTTCCGTCGGCTTCCACTGGCAATCCGAAAGGCTTATGTATGCGTGAGCCAGCGTCCAGAGGGTCCGGCGGCGATAGGCTTTGTGCTCTTGGAAATCACAAAGAAGCTGTTGCAGTGGAAGAATCACGTCCTTATAAAGCGTCTCGCCGTCATCGCCCACAGTGATGCGCTCCACCGAAAGCAACAGCAATTCCGCCCGTTTGATCCGGATAGAATCATTGCCTGCCCGAGCAAGAAGCGTGCGGGCGGCAAGCAGATGGGATTTTGCGGAAGTGAATGCTCCTTGGCGAAATTTCGCCAAGCCAAGCCCAAGCAAAATGCGGCCGCATAGATAGTCCGCGTGGTTAAGCTGCTCCTCGCTGAAAAGACTTCCTTTGGGTGGTTTCTGGTGCTGTTCAACAACAATCTTTAATGCATCAATGAAACATTTCTCCGCTTCTTCCAAGCTTTTCGTATAAACCAGCGAACACCCGCGCCAATAATGCACCGAAGCCAGTAGCAACGCGCTGTCTATTGCCATCCCAGGGAGCCATTCCGCCCTGCTTTCATCTAGTCTGATGAGACTACGCGTCCCATTTCCAGTCATATCCAGCAACGACAGCGACTCTGCAAAATCGGACCGGCGATACGCTGAAACCGCGTATCTGAGCACAAACCAGCTTCGTGCAAACAGCAAGTCTCTTTCGCATAAGACCAAATCCGTCGCGACATCTCCGTCCACGGCCTGCTTAAGCTTTAGGAGGTACGATGCGAGTATGCATTTGACATCAGAACCTTGGTGTTCGATCCATTTTGAAGCTTCGTCGAAATCTCCGATGCCGTCATAAACAGACGCAATGACGGCATGCAGTTTCAGATACAGCGCATTGTTTGCGATCCCCTGCTCCTGGGGATTCCAACCGTTCAAGATCGGACTGGCTTTTATACGTTCTGCAGCCTTTCGGTAGTTGGCACTGCGAAAGTCCGCAAAAAGATTTTCATAGACCTCTTGTAGTCCAGCATTTTGGATCATTTTGGGCCTACCTTTTAATTGGTCTGGATTTCAGGAAGCAGAGTACCGGAAATCAGACCGGATTCACAATGGGTATCAAGGTGGTTCCAACCTCCGCAAAATCTTAACTAAATAGCTGGTTTCTCAGTGAATTATAGGATGCGGCATTCACCTTTCCCTGTCGAGGAAATTGGGTCCGCAAAATATTTTTTGCGCGACCGGGTTTCTGACTGTTCACTCAGATTCAGAAAGGACTCTTGACTATGAACAGTTTCATACGGACTTCCCTCTCTAGGATTGTTCTCCTGCTTTTCACTCTAATTGCCACCTTTACCTTCGGTCAGTGTGAGAGCAAGAACCCGATCTTGAGAAAGGGATGCGAAGTCGCCCACGGGACGATCCTGCAACCTCATGGGGCCCCTAAAGAGAACCCGGAATCTACAGGCCGCGCGGCCGCTAAGAAGGCGGTTGAAATCGCCGTTGGCGAAGTTCTGGGTGACGGCTTGCCGATCATGCTCGACCCGGCCAGCGTCCTTCCGCCCGTGGACCCGCCGGTTGATTTCCATCCCACTGAAATCTCTTGCGCTCCGGGCAATGTAACGCCGCTCAAACCTGGCGACTATAGCTGCCAAGTGTTGCTCTATTGCATGAAGGACGGCGACCACTGGCCTGCTCCTCACGCGCCCTACGGTTTCTCGGCGCTTCAGGGACGGCTTGCCGAACCCACCGCCACGCTGCTCAATCGCGGCGCGGCTGCAGGAATTGACCCTACAGTGCTTCAAGCGATCTCCTGGTCGATACAGGCATCCGTGCCGCTCTCCCAGATGCCCGCGCCTTACCAGGAGGTGGTTTATCGCCTTCTTCCTGAGACGGATCTGATTGAAGGCTTGAAGGGGGATTTTCTGGAGCGCGTCACAGCCGCTTATCTCCCGTTTCAATTCGTGCCGGGTATGCCATCGCTGGATGTGCTGCTCGGCGAATTGGGAGATCCTGGCAGGATCATTCAGGACATTCGCCGCTCGCACCAGATCATCAAGGAGGAAACCCTCAACTTCGAGCGGCTGAGTGAGCGCCTCTATCACGGCCCTCCGGGACAGCAGGTGCTACCGCTGCCGGGTCTGATGCCCGCCTCCCAATGGTCACAGATACGCCCAGGCGTCATCGCCCAACTGGTGGTCACGACCGGTAATTTGCGCCTCAATCATCTGAATTTTCGCGTGTTGCAGAATGCGGCTTCAAGCGAGCCACCACGCCAAGCCCAACTGATCAACGCCAGCTATCCCCAGGTTGGGCTCACGTCGTCAAGCGATGTCATTACCATCGCTGAGCTGTTCGGCGCGATAGTGCAGCCGGAGGCGGCCCCAGGCTTGCTGGGCGACGTTTTGCGCCGCCGCTTCGGGCAGGCGCTCATCGGCTACGCGCTCTACGGAATTCGGACGCAGGCACTACTGATGGCGATGCCTACAGGCAGGTCTGACGACGGCTGTGCGGAGGAATGGGAGGCCGCACGAGAATTATGCTCGAAAGAACTAGCTAAGCCGAATCCAAACCGTGGGATAACAGGAGGACACGCCAATATCGAAGACTGCGCGCGCGGCCATGTCTCCGAGCGCTGCGGTGGAAACCCAATTGACTGGGGCAAACACTAAAGCTTATAGAATTGTAAGGTTTCAGGAAAAAGAATCGAAATGAATATCGTTGACTTGCAGCAAAAGGCTGAGGCTGGGAATGTTGCTGCCCAATCTCTCTTGGGGAGTTACTATCTATATGGAATTGATGTACAGGTGGACTACACAAATGCTTTTAAACTACTGTCTGCTGCCGCCAGCGCAGGTGCTTCTCGCGCTATTATGAACTTGGCTGATATGTATGCTAAAGGACTTGGAATGCCCGCGAATTTTTCCGAGGCTTTGCGTCTATACCAAAAGGCTGCGGCAGCAGGCGAATTTCTCGCGCAGATCGAACTGGGTCGCATCTATTCGCAAGGCCTTAACGTAATGCCGGATCCTGAGGCGGCTCTAAAGTGGTATTCTGCGGCAGTAGCCCAAGAAAACAGAGTTGGTCTCTCAGCGGAAATTGCGGAAGCGAAAGCTTACGTGAAAAGTCCTGACC
>DATDGH010000406.1:0-2967 GCA_036522215.1 Candidatus Angelobacter sp.
AGAGCCAGTGGCCATCAGCAAATAAAAACTCACCACCGAGCTAACTGATTTGCGCTGACACGGCTAAATTCAGCTCAGAGAAGGCGAACCAGTTTCTCTTGCCAGGTCTCACGCGGTTTGAGCGGGGCGTACTTGCGAGCCCAGTTCACGCACCAGGTTTTGCGAGATCATCTTCCCATATTCAAAAGTGAGGCAGATCAGGCGCGTCCTGGAGGAGCGGTTGGCGGCCACGGTGGAGGCCAGGTCAAGATCGCTAAAGCAGCCTAGCATGTCCCACCGAAGGAGGCCGCTCTGTACCCAGATTTCATATTGTTCTTGGCGGATCATAGGGGAGTCTCAAGAGCTATTCTCTACGGATACTCCATGAATCCAAGGTCACAAAGGGGCTAAACCTTCCTAAAGGTCAGGGCCTCTACCTGCTCGTATGCCGTGGCGGAGTTGCACTGGCGTCCATGCCTTCCCAGTCGAGCTTCTCGCCCCTGGTCTGTTCGTCGAGCCACTTTTTCAAGGGAGCAAAATAGTCGAGGATGGCGGTGGCATCCATCTGCCGCTGTCCGCTGATGGCCTCCAGCGCGTCCGGCCAGGGCTTGCTTTTGCCCATGCTGAGCATCTTGTTCAGACGTTCGCCCGCAGCCTTGCTCTTGTAGATTGAGCAGCGGTGCAGCGGTCCCTGGATGCCTGCCGCCTGACATAACGCGCGATGAAACTGGAACTGCAGAATGCGCGCCAGGAAATAGCGCGTGTAAGGCGTGTTCGATGCCACGTGATATTTGGCCCCCGGATCAAAGTCGGCCTCGCTGCGTTCCACCGGCGGAGCGATCCCCTGATATTTTTCCCGCAGCGCCCACCATGCTTTGTTGTAATCCTCGGGAGAGATCTCGCCGGAGAAGACTTTCCATCGCCACTGATCAATCAGCAAGCCAAAAGGCAGGAAGGCAATTTTATCCAGAGCCATGTTGAGCAGGTAACCGATGTCCGCGCTTTCCGGCGGAACAGTCTGCAACAGGCCAATTTCCTTCAAGTATTCCGGCGTGACGGAGAGAGCAATGGTATCGCCCACGGCTTCGTGAAAGCCATCGTTGGCGCTGTCCTGGAACAATGTGGACTGATTTTTGTAAGCGCGCTGGTAGTAATTGTGTCCCAACTCGTGGTGGACGGTGACAAAGTCTTCCTCGCGGACTTCAATGCACATCTTCAAGCGCACATCTTCCTGGTTATCGATGTCCCAGGCGCTGGCATGGCAGACAACGTCGCGGTCGCGGGGCTTCAGGAACAGCGAGCGCTCCCAGAACGTCTGCCCCGGCTCAGGGAAACCCAGGGAACTGAAGAAGCCGATGCCGTCGTGGACCATTCCCGGTTCGTCCACTTTGTGTTCTTTCAGAAGCTGCGTCAGGTCATAGCCCTTGTCGCCATTGGCGGGCGCTACCAGCGGATAGATGTTGCCCCACTCCTGCGACCACATGTTGCCCAGCAGGTGAGCGGGAATCAATCCGTCGGGGCGGTCGGCAATTTTCCCGTACTTCTTGATGAGCTGTTTGCGGACGTAGGCATGCAGCGAGATGTACAACGGCCGCACCTGCTTCCACAGGCGTTCGAGCTCAGCGCTGAACTCCTCCGGAGTCATGTCGTAATTGGAGCGCCACATGTCGCCGGTATCTTTGAACCCGAGTTCGCGCGCACCCTTGTTGGAAAGCTCCACAAAACGGACATATCGTTTGCGCATGGGCGGAGAGATTTTGTGCCATCCTGTCCATGCATCCAGCAGTTCGTCGGGATTAGTGCTGGAGGCCATGGTGCGTTCGAGATCATTTAAGGAGAGGCAGTTCTGCTTGCCGTCCGCCTGAGGCTTGCAGTACTTGCCCTTGCCGTAGTCAGAATCCATGGAAGTGGCAATGCGGGTCAGCTCGGCCCGCTCCTTATCGTTATTGGGCGCGGGAGCGACCAGGGAGAGCTTAAGCAGCATGAACTTGCGCTCCAGCTCCGCGGGCATTTTCAGATGGTCAAAGCGCCTTGCTTCCAGCGCATATTGTGTGGTCACCTGGGTGGCCTTTTCCTGGGCCTGAGCGGAAAGAACCTCAGTATCGTCTGTGATGAAGTTTTCCTGCACCCATCCGGCGCGTGAAGCGCGCACGCCCACGTCTTGTAGTTCGTCTTCCACCTTCTTCATGAAGGCCTCAGCTTCAGCGACGGTAGGGGCGGCTGCGTGATCAGCAGCTTTGGCAGACTTTGGCGCGGGTGAGTTCTGGGCGACAGCGGCGCCCGGCAGCAGGAAAAAAGTGAAGGCAGCCGCGCTTAACACCACGCGGCAAATAATGGCTCGGGACATGATCCCTCCAGGGGATAACGCGAAACTCGCTAGGGTAGCACGAATGGGAACCGGTAACTGGTGATTCATGATACGCGAACTGCAGGCGCCTTCTGTTGAATGACGCTCAATAATTCCTCCAGTTTAAGCGGCAGGGTGCTGGCCGAAATGTTGACCGGGGCCCCGACGAGTTTGATGTTGGCCCGCATTATTTTGGCTTTCATAGGAGACTGGCGGCTGAGAAACGCCTCAGGGTCTCTGAGCCGGAGAGACAAAAATCTCTGCCGTCCCAGGGAGGAGATGTAGACCGAATCTATCTCTTCCCAGCGCAGGAAGTAAGCGCTTATGCGGGAGCTGCTGTCGAAAATTCCAGATTGATTCACGATCAGCGACGGAACCCGCTGGACCAGTCGGGAGATAAAGAGCAACAAGGCGAGACCAAAAAAAATCCAATCCGCTACAGCGCCGACCTTGTACTCAATCCGACTGTCATTCCACATGCCAAAGCCACCCGCCAGAAACAGCGCGCATAGCAAGGCAAAGAGTGCAAGTTTGGCCCGGCTAGGATAGAGCACTAATGCGTCTGGTGTGAGTTGGGCGAGATAATCTGAATCTTGTGGAAAGCTCATAAGCTTATTTTGGCCAGCAATCTTAGCAAAGCC
>DATDGH010000407.1:0-12785 GCA_036522215.1 Candidatus Angelobacter sp.
TTTTATGACGTGAGCGGTGAAATAGGGCGCATCAAACAACTTCCTGCAGAACATGTAGTCGAAATGGCTTTCCGCAGCGATGATCAGGGAGAGCACCAGCCAATTCTCAAAATCGTCGGTTCGCCATAGACCCTTGACCAGATAACCAATCGCAGCCAGTCCAAAGAACAGGAACGGCGCAAGATCAAGCGGGCGGTGAAAAATAAAATGAGGCAAGTAAG
The DNA here is from genome assembly GCA_036522215.1 of Candidatus Angelobacter sp. Lineage (GTDB taxonomy): Bacteria > Acidobacteriota > Terriglobia > Terriglobales > Acidobacteriaceae > Angelobacter. The sequence goes on from DATDGH010000407.1 coordinate 222, forward strand.
CAGGTGGCAGCGAAACAAACATGAAGCACAGCAGACAAATTGCTATGCACGCGCCGACAACCAGGTAAACCGTTTTTTCCCTGGCAGCTATGGCGCCCGGGTTTCGCGTCTCTCGCTGCCAAACCAGCAAGCTGACGCACATCACAATGGCCAGAAAAAACCTGGAGGTAATTCCCGTCCACGTGCTCAAGGTGGAAAGCGGCGAGGGCATGCGCCAAGTGAAGAATGAAGACGTCACCAGCGTATGGAACGCATCGATGAAGGCTGTGCCTAGAAGCCCACTGCCGAGAATCAGGAAGGTGCTGCTCTTCCTTGCATAATACCTGACCAGAGCCATCACACCGGTGATCAGGGCCAATAACGTGGCTATCGCCTCAAGCAGGGTGTGAAATTCGGCGCTACCTTCCCAGCGACTCCCGTGAAGCAGGAAGCTCCCAAGAAACAACGCCAGAAATGCTAGAGCATAGGTCCAAACCCTTCTGCGGACCTGGCCTGATCGTAGATGCTCCATGTGGGAGCTATCGGCATTTTGAGTGGCTTCCTTGAGACCTATCATGTGCTACTTTGAAAAAAAGCAAAGATTCACGGTCACAGTGCAGAGCGCGGAAAATCGTGCAATCTGGCCACCTGGCGATGCGGGAAATGAATGCTAACGACTACTCCGCTTCCTGCAGCGTCTTGATATGCGCTTCCAAAGCCTGGGCATATTCGCGTTCTGCCGCAAGCTCAGATTGCAGTTTCTTGACCAGACCTTCCAGTCGCAGAATCTCGAGTCTGAGCTTGGAAACATCGCCATTCCCGGGCGACTTGGCTGACACGGAGGACATAGGCACCGGAGTTGCCGCCTGTGATGGAACGGGCACCTGCGCCGGCGCCAAGCGTGGCGCCGCCATGGGAACGGGCTGCGGAGGAATCTCTACCGCTGCTCCAGCAAAGGAACTGCGCGTGCTCGGGGCGGGCCGCACCTGCGGTGCAGTGGACGCTGCGGAAAAAATGGTGCTCAGGGCAGCCGCTGCACTGGCGGCTGCGGCTGGGCTGGGAGCAGGATGGCCGTTCGGCTTGAGCAGATGTTTTACCCGCGTAATCAGGTCCTGTGGCTGAAAAGGTTTGCGCAGCAGCTCGTCTGCCTTCACAGCAAAAGCTTTTTCTGCCACCGCGCGGTTGACCACGCCCGACATCAGGATGACCGGCGTCTTCGCCAGGGCGGGATGGTTCTTGATGTGCTGGCAGACTTCATAACCGTCTTTGTCGGGCATGATCACATCCGTGATCACCACATCCGGCTTGGCCTTCTCAATCTCATCCAGGGCGCTGGCGGCATCCTGGCAGGCAACCACATGGATGTTTTCCCGGCGGAAGGCGATCTTGATCACCTCGCGCATGGTGGCGCTGTCGTCAATAAAATAGACAGTCGGGATGGTGCTCATGAAAGTCCTCTCTCAGCCCTGTCTTGTTTGTCTTCATCGAGCTCACGCAGTGCCTCCAACATCAATTCAGTTGCCGACCTGAGGACGGTACGGGTGGTGGCGCTCTCGCCGGGCACAAATTTGTAAGAGCCGCTCTCAATTCCGTTGCTGTATTTCACAATGTGCACCACGGCTTCATCACCGATCAGGTCTCCAATTTCCGCGTGCGTAATGGCGCCATTATCGAAGAACGCAACCCCATCAATGCTTCCGGCATTCACGTACAGCGAGCCGGTTTGCCGGGAATGCGCCAGCATCTGAATGATTCCGGGCAGATCGAGGTGGGATAGGTTCCCGGTAAACGCGGTGTCAGAAGATCCGAGCATCTGGACCGGCTGAAAGCCCTCGGCGTTGCTGCGCAGGAAAGTCTTGACGTGGGAAGCAATCAGCTCCGGACCCACACGCTTGTCCACGTAATCAGCGCAACCGGCGCGGAAGGCCTCCATCAGCGCCTGGTCGCCGCCATCGCCGATGGCAATCACCGGAATGTGGGCCATCTTGGGGTCGGCGTGAATGATGGGAGAGAGCTCGTGAGCATTGATCTCACGCAGGCTGGTGGAACACAGAATGGCAGAGGGCGGATCGTATTCCAGCATGGTAAGCGCGTAGGCTGACTGCGTGCTGTGCACCACCTCAAAGCCTTCGTGCCGCAAGGCTTCGCTGACGCGGCGGGCGAAGAACACGTTGGAATCAATCAGCAGGATGCGGGCCGGTGCGGAGACGGAAGAACTCATGGTGTCACCCCTTGGGCGATCAGTTCTTCCAGGCCCAGGACTTCCACCATTTCATTCTCCAGCGCAAGGACGCCGGTGACATACGGCGGCAGCGTTCCCACCGGCTGCCGAGGTTGAACGCTGGTCAGTTCGCATTCGCCGGTGACCGGAATGGCCGTCCATTCCTTGCGTGATTCGAATTGGCGATTGGCAATCAAATAAAATTTCCTCGGCGGAGCATCCGGGCCCACCAGAGCGTGGGCTACATCGCAAACCGGAACAATCCTTCCTCGTCTTACCAGCACTCCGGCGAGCAGAGGCGTGCGGTGGGGAAAAGCCTGTATGCGATCCGGCCTGGCCAGCTCCGTGACCATTTCCGCGGGCAAGGCAAACCTCTTGCGGCCCAAAGGAAAGAGCACAAACGATTTTTCGCCGTCAGGCATCATCCCACTGTCGCTCCTTGCATCTGTTGCGTTTGTTCAGTGATGGCTTTGAGGACTGCCACTTCTCCGCGACTCAGAAACGCGGAAGGATTGACTACCGGAACGGCTTCACCGTTGATGATTGCCAGCCCGCGATACCAATTCCGTTCTTCACCCTGGAAAGCCAATGGAAGAGCATGAAGAACTGAGATTTCCACCATTCGATCTGTCGAGTCCACCAGGAAGGCCGCTGCTGCGTGGCGCAGGATGAGCACGCGGTCCGGCCTGGAGGGCGGCAGACAGAAGTGTTGCGCCGCACTGACAACAAAGTGAGTCATTCCATCGCGCTCCAGGGTATAGATCACTTTGGCCGCAGCCTTATGGCCGGTTCCACCGAAATATCGCTCGAGTCCTTCCATGCTGCGGATTTCGCTTACCGCCGCGGCAGCAATAGCAAACCTGAAACCGCCGACGGTGAACAGAATCACATGTTCGCCGGCAGCGCGGCGCGGCAGCGCGCGTTTCTGCCTCATAGGGCACCTACCCGGGCGGCGCCAAAGATGTAGAGCACGCGTTTCTCAATGGCGGCATACATGGTCTCTATCGGCAGAGTTTGGTCCACTGCGCCAGTTTTGATCGCCTCCTGCGGCATGCCGAAGATCACGGCGCTGGATTCATCCTGGACTATCACGTGCCCGCCGACGTTCTTGACCGTTTGCACGCCCTTGGACCCGTCATTGCCCATGCCGGTGAGGATCACAGCGATGGTCATGGGGCCGAAGTAGTCGGCTGCACTCTCCATAGTGAGATCAGCACAGGGACGATAGCCGCCGACTCGCGGGCCATCGTCCAGTGAGACCCTTCCTGTCGGCGAGATGCGCATGTGGTGAGAGCCAGGGCAGATATACAGCTGGCTGGGAACGATGATCTCGCCTGCCTCCGCCTCTTTCACGCGAATACGGGAAACCTCGCCCAACTGCTGGCTGAACTGCGCAGTAAAGCTGCCAGGCATGTGTTGTACCAGCACCACAGCGCCGGGAAAATCCTTGGGAAAGTCAGGAACAAACTTCATCAGAGTAGCAGGCCCGCCGGTTGAGGCGGCAACCACCACAATAGGAAACTTTCCGCTTCCCTTAAAGGGTGTTGGTGCCGGCGCGGAAGCAGCGGCTGCGCCGTTGGAACGACTCTCCTGCAAGCTCTGTTCAAAGGTACGGGGTGCAGGCTCAACTCGAGGAGCGGAGGAGGCGATCTCCTGCTGCACCTTGGAGCGCGTGGCAGTGCGTACCACGCGCACCTTGGCTGCCATCTTCAGCTTGCGGCACAGCTCGTCCTTAACCGAGTTCATGTCCAGATCGATGCCGCCGGTGGGCTTGGCGACAAAATCAATTGCTCCCAACTCCAGCGACTTTAGAGTGACTTCGGCCCCCTCGCGAGACTCCGAGCTTACGACCAGAATGGGACGCGGATTGCTGGACATGATGATCTCGGTCGCCTGCAGGCCATCCATGTGCGGCATATTAATGTCCATGGTGATCACGTCCGGCTTCAAAACCTCATTTTGCGTGACTGCATCGCGTCCGTCGCGCGCTTCTCCGCACATTTCGAGTTGAGGATCGGCGGCAATAATGGCTTGCAGCACTTTGCGCATGAATGCCGAATCATCCACAATCAACACTCGAATTCGTTTTCCGTCTGCCATCTCTTCTCTTACAGTTGCAGCCGAGGGCGGCTGCGCTCCACTTCGACTGTGGTTTACCCTGTCACCTGTAACCTGTCTCCTGTAACCTGTAACGTATCCGCGCCCGTGCCTATGAGCTTAGTTACGGCGGTAATCAGCTGGTCTTCCTGCACCGGCTTAATCAGAAATGCTGCTGCACCGTCTTTTATAGCGCGCTCACGGTGCTTGGCCCCCGCGCGAGAGGTGACCACCATCACCGGGATATCGCGCGTCTCCGGATTCTGGCGCAGGTGATTCAACAGCTCATAGCCATTGGTGCGCGGCATTTCCAGATCGGTGACTACCAGATCGCAACGCATCTGAGTGACGATTTCCAGCGCTTCCAGTCCGTCCGATGCCAGTTTCACCCGATAGCCTGCTTTTTCCAGCATTCGACCAACGAACTTGCGCACACTGATTGAATCATCGACTAAAACAACTACTTTTTCATTGCCCACGGCATCGATAGCTTCTTCAGGGATGGAGCCTCGGGCCACGGCTTCAGCACCAGGCGCAAATACTCGCGCGGCATTGGCGCTGGTCATGAGCGGACGGCGTTCGATAGATTCGCCCACAACCAACCGGTTTACATCAATAAGCAGGATCAGGCTGCCATCCGGAGCGATGGTGGCGCCAGGAAACATCTTCAAGTTGCGCAGGTATTCTCCCAGGCTCTTGATGACGATTTCGTCCTTGCGGATCACTTCTTCCACTACCAGGCCCACCTGCCTTCCGGCGACGTTGACGATCACCATCCGGAAAAAACCGTTGACTGGCTGGATGCCTTCCAGACTCAGGGCCGCGTCCAGGCGCACGACCTCAGTGATCATGTCGCGTACCTTGGTCATGAGCTTGCCCCCGACTTCTTCGATTTCGCTGACGCGAAGGCGGCGAATCTCCTCGACGAAAGCCAGAGGCAGGGCGAAGACATGGTTCCCGCAGCGCACAAACAGCGCCTGTGAAATGATCAGGGTCAATGGGACCTTCAGCGTGAAACGCGAGCCCCGGCCTTTTTCCGTTTCTACTTCAATTTCGCCGTTGAGCAGGGCGAGGTTGGACTTGACCACGTCCAGGCCAACGCCCCGTCCTGCCAGTTCCGTCTTGCGCGGAGCAGTGGTGAACCCCGGCTGGAACAAGAGATCAAGCAGTTCACGGTCGCCGAGTTCCGCCGCTGACTCGACATTGATCATCCCATTCTCAATCGCCGTTTTGCGGATGCGCTCGAAGTCAATGCCGCGACCGTCATCTTCCACTTCAATGTAGATGTGATTGCCGCGATGGTAGGCGCGTACGGCAATATTGCCCTGTTCGCTTTTGCCGCTGGCATATCGTTCTTCGTCGCGTTCGATGCCGTGGGAGACAGCGTTGCGGACCAGATGAATCAGCGGATCAGAAATCTGCTGAATGATGTTGTTGTCCAGTTCGGTCTCAGCGCCGGCCAGCGTAAGCTCGACTTTCTTGTTGACCGCCTTGGCCGCGTCGCGGACTGTGCGCGAGAGCCGGGTATAAAGATTGCCAACGGGTACCATGCGTGCCTGGGTAATCTCGTCCTGGAGGCGGTGGGCCAATTTTGTGAACTCATCAATATCGGAGTCCACGCGGCGCACAAAACCATCGAGCTGGGTAAGGACCTCAGTGATGTCCGCAGAAATTTCCGTAAGCGAGCGGGAAAGGATGTTGAAATCATCGTAACGGTCCATTTCCAGTTCGCTGAACTCTGCTAGTGAATGATCAAAGGAATGGGAATAGCTGGAATAGCCGCCGCGCAATGGGAAGATTTCCTGCGATGACTTTTTTTGTGTAGGCAGCGCATTGATGCGGCCGAATTCGTACTTTTCCTGGAATTCGCCAACTTTGTCCTGCATGCGTGCCTTGGAAAAATTCAACACATCCGCCAGACGTTCCAGTTCGGCCACACGGCCCAGCATGCGTGTGCGGTTGATGACCAGTTCGCCGACCGCATTCATCATTCGGTCCAGGCGTTCCAGGGCGATGCGGACAGATTTGGACTGCGGCGTGGCTGCCGGTTCTTTTTTCAGATCAGCTTCTTTGGCAGCTTCAACTTTTTCAAGCGGCTTTCCTGGTTGCTGCACGACTGGAGGCGCCGTAACCGCCGGAGCTGCCGGCAGGCTGGCGGGCATATCAAGTTCCAGAACCTGATCGTCAGCTTGATCTTGAGCGACGGCCACAACCGGAGTTTCGGTTTGTTGTGCTTCCGGCTGCGCTTCGAGCGGCTCTTCGGGAACCAACCGTCCTATGCGAGCAAACAAGGCCCGCACCGCAAACTGCATCGAGTCCTCGTCCGGCCACTGGCGATAGAGAAATTTCTTGAGCGCGTCCACTGCTTCCAGGCAGATGTCGACGATGTCTGCGCTGGGACGCAAAGCTCCGTCGCGAACGCGGCCAATCAGGTCTTCCGCGCGATGGGCAACACGCGCAATGCGTTGCAGGCCAACCTGCGCGGCCGAACCCTTCACCGTGTGCATGGCCCGGAGCAGGCGATGAATCTGGTCGGGACTCGGGTTGGTTTCCAGTGACAGCAAGCAGTCGGTGACTACTTGAAGGTGCTCTTCAGCCTCAGGAACGAAAAATTCAAGAATCTCAGCCGGCACCTCGCCATCCTGCGGCAACGGCGGAGTAGAGATGACTTCAGCTTCCGCAACCGGCTCCGCGGATTGCTCGGCCGGGGCCTTCTCTGGTTGGGAGCCCGGATGCGCTGCACCCTGGAAGGCAAACGGATATCTCTGCTTGAAGCTGTTGATGTCCTCCGCTGCCTCAACCGTGTTCGCGCTGATCATGAGCAGATCAGTCTCCAGCACAGCAATGCCTTCGGAGATGAATTCTACCAGCGGGCCGGTGGCATCCTGCCCGATCGTCGCATTCATCGCGTATTGAAAAATGTGGGCCAGCTTTCCGGCTACTTCAGAAAACAGGGGAAAACCATAGGAAGCCGAGGTGCCGGCCAGCGTATGCGCGGAGATGTAGAGCCGTTCGATATCCTGCGCCTGCGGATACGGATCCAGCAGGATGCCTGAGTATTCCCGCAAAAACTGCAGGTGCTCGGAGGCCTCCTGGAGGAAAATCTCTACGAATTCTGCGTTCTGCTCGTTCACGCTCTCTCCTGCTCCGCTCCCACGGCTACCCTGCGCGATGCTCCGGGTCTCTGATACACCAGCGAATCCTGATAAATGTGGGTTTCAAAATGAACATCGGCCTTGGCCACAGAGTCAGCATGACCAAGGAAGAGATATCCGCCCGGCTCCAGGTACTCATAAAAACGCTGAATCAACTGCGCCTGGAGCTCTTCAGCAAAGTAGATCAGCACGTTCATGCAAAAAATGCAGTCGAATTTGCCCATGTACACAACCTGCGCCAGGTTCATGGGAGCAAAAGTGACCATGTTGCGAATGCGCGGCTTCACCACGTAATGGCCGTTAGTGCGGGAAAAATATTGTTCGCGCTGGCGCAGGTTCAGGGCGTCAATTTCGCGCTCCCCATAAATCCCGTGCTCAGCATGGTCCAGGGCCTGCCGGCTCACGTCAGTAGCAAGAATGTGAATGTTCCACGCATCGGCAAACTCCAGCGCATCCGCGATGGTCATGGCGATGCTGTACGGCTCTTCGCCGGTGGAACAACCGGCACTCCAGACACGCAGTGAGCGAGGACTCTCCCAGAACTTCTTCATATGCAGCTCGGGCAGGACCTTCTTTTCCAGGACCTCAAAAATGGCGGGATAGCGGAAGAAAGAGGTTTCCTGCGTGAGCAAACGCTGGAGCAGCGAGTCGTACTCCACGTTCGAACTCTTGATAAGCCGGATCAAATCAGTGCCGTGCGCCAGCTTGCGAGCATCAAGATGCTCGCGCACACGGCTGGAAAAGAAGCGTTCGCGCGACTGGTCAAACAGCATTCCTGAGCGCTGCTCGATCAGTCCGCGTATCTCCCTTAATTCATGTTCGCTAACACTCACAAGTGGCTGCCTCCCCCAGTTCGTCTATCAGCAGCCCTAGCGGCGAGCCGCAGCTACCAATTCTGGCCGTGCTTCTACGGGAGAAGAAACGCGGAATTGCGATAGCGCTTCGTTGAGTTGCTCCGACATGTGCACCAGTTGCTCCACCGTACGCGCCGTTTGCCGCGCGCCCTGTGACGTCTGGCGAGTAATGTTGGAGATGATCTGCATCGCGTTGGCTACGCCCTCTGTGCCGCGCACCTGTTGTTTGGAAGCCAGCGAGATCTCCTGCACTAGTTCTGCTGACTGGCGCACTACCGTGGAGATGGCCTCCAGCGCTTTACCGGCCTGGTCGGCCAGCTTGGCGCCGATCTCCACTTCCTTGGTGCCTTCCTCCATTACCACCACCGCATCATTCGTCTCTGCTTGGATGGCTTTGATAAGGGCAGCAATGTCCTTGGTGGCGTTGCGCGAGTGCTCCGCCAGCTTGCGGACTTCGTCAGCAACCACCGCAAATCCCCGGCCTGCTTCGCCGGCGCGCGCGGCCTCGATGGCGGCGTTCAAGGCCAGCAGGTTGGTTTGCTCGGTAATGTCATTGATCACGTTGACGATCTCAGAGATTTCCAGTGACCTGTCTCCCAGAGCTTTGATGCGCTTGGCCGTCGCCTGCACTGAAGAGCGAATACGCTGCATGCCTTCCAGCGTGTCATGCACCGAGCGATTTCCCTGCTCTGCGGCATCCAGGGCGCGGCGCGCGGCTTCTGCGCTGGCTTCGGCGTTATTCGATACCTGCTTCATGGAGACCGTGAGTTGCTCCACAGCGGAGGAGGTATTGGTAATTTCCTGGTCTTGCTGGATGGCGCCGGAAGACATCTCTTCTGAAGCGATCAGGATTTCATTGGCACTGCTCTGCACGTCGATGGCTGCCTTGCGCACGCGCTCCAGAACCTTGCAGAAATTGTCCAGCATGTAGTTGACCGAGTCCACCACGTTGCCCAGGGCATCACTTGTAACTCTGCCGCGCAGCGTCAGATCGCCGCGGGCGATCTGGCTGGTGATGGTCAGAAACTCGGTCACGCTCTTTTGCAGACTTTCCTGCGCGCTCTGATTGAACATGGCGCGAGAAGACTCCTCGGCCGCGCGGTTCAGGTTCTCCGCAATATAAGCAAAGTCGTCGGCGGAATCAGTGTTCGCTTTGGCGCGAAAATCCCCCTGGGAGAGCCGCTCAGAAAAATCTGCCAAATGCTTGACCGGAGCCATGACCTTGTTGGCGATCGCAATCCAGGTCACCAGACCGGCCGCGAGCGATACAACTACTGCCACGATGACATAGGTGTTGAGGCCACTCACATCGGTGATCCCGGCAGCAGTATGGGCGCGCTGCCCGCCATAGAACGCAAGCAGCAAGACACCAAAAAATGCTGCAATGTCGAACAGGATCAACATCCACAGCGCTCGGTTTAGACGACCTTTCATAACTCCTCCAAATAATCCCCTACTACGCATCGCAGCAGTTTGCGAACGGCTGTTTCCGAAAAAACAGGCCGTCCGCAATTCCAAAAAAAAATTCAAATGACTGGGACGGGAAACGCCTCAGTCAGTCTTTTCAAATCCAGCGCTAACGCCAGGCGGTCCTCATGCCGCAGCATGCCGCAGCAGTGCGGAACGTCCAGTGGCGCTTCATCCACCAGCAAAGGCTCTGCCGTGTTGTACGTGCCAATCACTTCGTCCGCGGCAATTCCAATCCTCAGATCATCATTGCTGCCGTCCGCCCGCAATGCGGCGACAACTACATGGCGCGGCGATAAGTCCGGCCTGCGCCCTTCTGTAAAAGCAATATCTACTACCGGCACGATCGAACCGCGCAGATTGAAGATGCCCATCAGGAATGTGGGAGATAGCGGAACTTTGGTCAGGTTCGGCCATTCCACCACCTCCTCCACATCTAGCACAGAAAAACAGAACCGCTCCCGCCCTGTACGGAAAACGCAGTATTGCCGCTCCGGCGCGGAGGGTGGCAGAAGCTCAAGTTGCTCGGCTTCGGCCAACGGTTCGAGTTGCTCTGGTTCAGACATCTGTTCAACCTACTAATTTCTGCACCGCACCCAAAAGTTCTTCACTGGTAAAAGGCTTGGAAACATATCCATCCGCGCCTTGCTGCTTGGCCCAGAATCTGTCGCTGTCCATATTCTTGGAGCTGACCATGACCACCGGAATGCGACGGTACTCCTCGTTTCCTTTCAGTTCTCGGCAAGCCTGAAAACCATTTCGCTGGGGCATCACCACGTCCAGCAGGATCAGGCTTGGCCGTTCGGAGTCGATCATCTGCTCAATCCTCATGGGATCATGCACCGCCACCGACGGATACCCGGCCCGGTCTAACACGGCCTGCATCAGCTTTACTTCGGCAGGCGAATCGTCAACTATTAGAATCTTCTTCAAAACTGGCCCCAATCAGATGTATCCATCTAGGTTGCAGAGCAATTGCACAACCAAGTCGCTGTTTTTCGGGAGGATCGCCGTCTCACAAGTAACCTCCTGAGAACAAGCGAGTTCGGGAGTGCGCGAACGGGCTCGTCAACTCGAAGCACTCAGGTGAGACGCCTGGGATGTCTCATCCTGAGATGGTTTCTCAGCCACCTGCATTTCTACGGCGATCGAAGAGAAGCGCTGCATGATTTCGTGCATGTGCAAAGCCATGTTGTGAATGGTTTCCACCTGCTCCCGGGCCGCCTCGGAAAGGTTGCCGCTGTCCATTAAAAGTAGCTCGGAATTACCCAGAACGGAGGTCAGCAGATTATTGAGCCCATGCCGGTTATCGAGCACGTAGCGTCCCAGCGTGGCATTGCGGCCATTGATGGCGGACGACTGCTCAGCCTTGCGTACTCTGGCGGTGAGATCAGCTCTCTTCAAACATTCGGAGGCTAGCAGCAGCAATGTATCCAGCCAATTTTCATGTTGCTGCATGAGCAGTAATCGCGGGTATTCAGCCCGAATTCGGTGGACCTCGCTGGTGCTTTCCAGAACGCAAATTACCGGGTTGGATCCCGTTTCCATACTTTTGAGTATCGAAGAGATGCGCCCATTGCGGACGGGGCCGATGATAGCGACATCAAAGGTACCCAAAACAGCACCGTGGAAGAGCTCAGTGCTCATGACGGTGAAAGCCGGTACAATTCGCTCGGTTTGCCAACGCCCAAGCAGATCGCGGGGAAAGGCGGCATCGTCGGCGATGATTAATACGACATGAGAGTTATGCACAAGCCTTCCATCACTTACAAAGTTTTTCGCCTTCAGCGATAAGACCCAGAAGGCGCTTATTGGTGGCGGCCAGGCTTACGGCTGCGTCAATATTTCTTGCCTCCTTCGCCTGTTCTACATGGTGCCGCATCTCTTCAGCGACCAGATGAGCGATTTCCAACGCGATATAGAGATCGGTCGGTTCCTGTTTTTTCTGACGTTCTACACATACATACAGTATGGTTCGTGCCGCGACTGCCCGTTGCAGCGCCATAGCCATCTCGTCTGTGCCTTTGGTAAAGGCTTCCGCCTCCCAGGTCGCGATCAACAGCTTGCAGCCGGCAAGAGTAATGGGCGTCACACTGGCGCCTCGTTTGGCAGGCACAGCTAAAAGCTGCCGCGTCAGGTCTCCAATACATTGCTCCAGATAGGTATCCTGTTCAAAGTGGCCGGCCCCGTCAGCATGTGAAGTAGTGAGCGGAGAAGCCGTCTGCGGCTCAGCCTCGGTTGGGGCCGGGGCTTCCTCCACCGACTCTATGGGTGCGGGAACATCCTGCCGTGTTAGTTGCGGTTCTACTGGTGCAACGGATACCGCGACGGCCGGTTCCAGATCCGCTTGAGTAGCGAGTTTCACGGCTTCTGGCGGCTCCGCCACAACCCGTTCAAGAATATGACGCAAAGCCACTAGTTGATTGAAAGAATTGCCGCCCGAATAGGGTGCGCGAAATGGTGTCTTCCACTGATGTACCACGTGCCGGATGTGCTCCAGGGATTCCTGCTCTGTTAGTCCGGCCTCTTTGCAATCGACAGCGGTGATGCCGCGAACATCCAGTTCATTAAGGGAGATGCGGATGGTGTGCAGATCCAGGTGCATGGCGCGGAAAAACGCCCGGCGCGCAAGGAAGTTGAACCGCGTAAAAGCAATGAGCGCAGGCACATCAAGGTAATGCTCAGCCAATGACTGCTTCAGGACTCTCACGTCCACGAGCGCATTAGATTTTTGCAATTCTTCCAGGCTATTGCACTGATTTAACGTATCCAGCTTTTCATCCAGGCCTGC
>DATDGH010000408.1:0-1602 GCA_036522215.1 Candidatus Angelobacter sp.
GACCGGTTGTTGCTGCACTCCGTCGGTAAGTCGATTTTCGCCGTGTGGCGGAAATCCGCCCACTGAGACCAGCAACTTTGTGTCAGGTCATGATTTCAGACTAGGGGCGTCCCCACACCCCGAATTGATTGTTGCGATACAACTCGGCAGTGCCGGGTGGCGGACTCCAGTTGGTGTTGCTCCGGAGAACGACGTAGAGAACAGGCATTCGATCCCACTCGGGCAATAGGTGCCGCGCGAGGAAGGCCTGTTCGACATCCGCGTGTCGCTGCCCAATCGAAGGAGTGTTGTACCGATGCCCTTCCCAACTGCGAACTCGGGTATAGGTGCTGACCAGATAACTCACCAGCTCATCCTGGCAAACCACCATTTCGGGCGGCGCCGTATTCCGGTCAAGCCATTCCAGTACTGCCTTCTGGTCCTGGGTCAGGGTAATGGCCTGCGACTTCCGCGCCGGTGAAAAAAAGCTCCCGTACCAGATCAGGTTATCCAGCAACACGAACGTGACCAGCAGCGTGATCGCCGCGTAGCGCAACTGCCGGACTCGAATCAACAGCAGGCGCTCCACCCCCTGTACCAGTACCGGAGCCCCCAGAAAGAACAGGGCCATCCAATCGTAACCGTGCGCAAAATGTACCGGCTGTCTGGGCTTCACGATCAGATTGTGCTGGGTCAATGCGAACACCACCAGAAACCACACCAGGAACAAGCGCACGCGACTGTCCTTCAGGGCCTCCCGCAGGCCAGGCGGCCGCAGCAATCGCATGACGGCCAGGATGCCCACAATCATCAGAGCAGGAATGTACGTCGATGGAGTGTAAAGCCAATCACGGGTGCTGGTGTGCATTACAGCCCAGGCCATTTCCCATTGGCTTTGCAAGTTGCGGTGATCGGCGAAGCGATTCAGGAACATCAGGTAATACGTCAGGTGTCCCACCAGGATCGCCGCGCTGCCCAACCACACCCACGCAGTCACGGCTGAACTCTTGAGCCATGATTCCAGTGTGGAATAGGTTGTGAGTATCAGCGCCAGCGTGAGTCCGGTAAACGGATGACTCAGCGACAACAAAGCCGCCAGCGCCAGCGCTGCGGCGAACCTGCGGCGCAGCAAGTACAGCAGACTGAGAAGAAATATCCCGTGATAGTAAGCCTCCGTCGGATAGGTCAGATTTCTTCCAAAATTGAACATCCACCATCCGCCCGAGATATCGAACGTCAAGATCGAATCCATCACCGGCTTATGCTGCAGGCGTCCCGCCGCCACCCCGGCCAGGCTCAGAATCCCTCCCCCCCAAAAAAAGCACACCAGCCCAATACGCTGAGCCGTGCTGTGCAGGCCCACCACTTCTTCATAAAACCGAACGGCCACCCAGGCGGCGAAAAACAGAGCGGCCAAGCCGAACAGATTCAACGCCAGGCCCGGATCCAAACCGAGATGTTGCAGACAGCCGAGCAAAAAGGTCTGAGGCTGGAAGTAAATGGCCGGAGTTCCGTAGAAAGCATACGGGTTGCCGTAGGTGAGCCGAAAAACCTGGTCGAAGTGCTCCCGTGCGTTGGCCATGTAATAGGCCATATCGTAAAAAATGAAGCCGGTTGCCACTT
>DATDGH010000409.1:0-5452 GCA_036522215.1 Candidatus Angelobacter sp.
GTTGCGCTGGATAATTTTGGCCACCACGCCACCCAACGCTTCGATCCCGAGTGACAGTGGCGTCACGTCCAGCAACAACATGTCCTGGGTGGCCGCCGAGCCGCCCGCAAGAATTCGCGCTTGCACCGCCGCGCCCAGCGCCACCACCTCATCAGGATTCAGTTCCGTATGGGGTTCGCGCTGGAAAAGCTCTTTCACCAACGCGCGCACTCTTGGAATACGAGTGGAACCGCCTACCAGAACCACCTCATCAATCTGGCTCGGCTGCAAATTGGCATCCTGGAGCGCCTGCTTGCAGGGTGCGACGGTGCGCTGGATGATCGGCTCCGCCAGCTGCTCGAACAATTCCCGGCTGATGGTCCGCTGGTAGCGCTGGCCTTGCGGCAACTCAACATCAATCATCGCCTCGCTTTGCGATGACAACGCGATCTTGGTCTCAATCACCGCCTTGCGTAAAGCCTGCACCGCCTCGCCGTTGCGGCGGATGTCCAGTTTCAAGTCGCCGGCAATGTCATCCAGGGCGATGGTAAGCAAAAGATTGTCAATATCATCCCCGCCCAGGTGCGTATCGCCATTCGTGGCCATTACCTCAAAGATTCCTTCATGCAGCTTGAGAACGGAGATGTCGAAAGTCCCTCCGCCGAGGTCATAGACGGCAATAATGCCATCTTTCTTTTTGTCCAGTCCATAGGCCAGCGACGCCGCAGTAGGTTCGTTGACCAGGCGCAGCACCTCCAGGCCTGCAATCCGGCCCGCATCCTTGGTAGCTTGCCGCTGGGCATCATTGAAGTATGCAGGGACAGTAATCACCGCCTTGGTGACCGGTTCACCAAAAAATCGTTCTGCATTCTTTTTGAGCTGGCGGAGGATGAGAGCAGAAATTTCCGGCGGCGTGAACTCCCGTTCTCCCAGCCTGATGCGCAGAATCTCCCCTGGCTTCACATCCTCAGCGATGCGAAATGGGAACAGCTTGAGCTCCTCCTGAATATCTTCAATGCCACGCCCCATCAACCGCTTGACGGAATAGATGGCGCGCTCCGGATGTTCAATCAGCACCTTACGCGCAGCATTGCCGACAATGAATTGACCGTCCTCATTCAGGGCCACCATCGAGGGGACAAGATTGGCGCCATCTTCGCCCGGTATCACCACCGGCGAATCACCCTGCATGTATGCCACCAGGGAGTTGGTCGTCCCCAAATCAATTCCGACAATGCGTTCTTCAGTTGCCATTCGTATTCAATTTCTAATTCCTGACTTTCAATTGAAAATCAGTCCATCAGCGTAATCAGCGGTAAGGTTTTGCCTTTGCCAATTTCCAATTACTAATTGCCAATTGCCTCATTCACATCGCGCACCAGATTGCGAATGTACGAGCGCCGATTTAACAGATCCACCATCCGGTCGCGAACCTTGGTCCGCGCTTGTGTGTCTTGCGATTCAGAAACCGCGTCCCATTCGTCCCAGAGCTGCTTCAATTCGCCTGCTAGTTGGCTGAATTTCTGCTCGAAGCGGTCGCGCGCCTGCTGCAATTCGCGGGTAACATTTGGATCGTCCTCGCCCATCTGCTTGTTCATGCGCATCTCTTCCAGTTGCATGTTGAGCTCGAAGACCTCTTCCAGCAGGTCCGCTGGAACCACCTGCTGCTTTTCCGCCCCGCTTTGCCGGGCCGCGTCCGTCGCGTTGCGCGATTGCTCTTCCAGCTTCACCCCTTCCAGCTCCAGCAGGTATTGCGTTCTACCAATTGGATCTTTCAAGGTGCGATACGCGTCATTCAGTTGCGACGTTTTTTCTGTGCTCCACTCCTGCTCCTGGGAGCTGCTGCGGGCAAATAAATCAGGATGCAGCTTCCGGCTGAGCCGGTAAAACTCGCGCTCCAGCGCGGCCGTGTCTATGTTCAACTTTCTCGGCAGTCCCAAAAAGGAAAAATAATCCGTGCCTTGTGTCGGCTGGATCTTTCCGCAGGCCTGGCAGAAATGTCCGCTTGCCGCCTGGCCGCACGACCAGCAGGCTGCTCCGGTTTCGGTTTGTGCCACGCTTAGCAATTGGCAAATAGCCCGCCGTGGCGGCGCAGATCAGGCCGGAAGAGGAACCGGCCCGCGCTATTTGCTAATTGCTAGTTATGCCGAGAACGACGAACCGCAGCCGCAAGACCTGGAGGCATTCGGATTTACGAAATTGAACCCCTGCTTGATCAAGGTGTTTTCATAATCCAGGATCATGCCACTCAGGTAAATGAATGACTTCGGGTCCACGAAGATGCGAACGCCGCCAAAAGTAAATACCCGGTCGCGTTCGCGGGGCTGCGTGTCAAAACGGATGTTGTAACTGAGCCCCGAGCACCCGCCGCCCTGCACACCCAGCCTCAATCCGCCCTGCTCCGGAGAAATGCGTTCTTTCTCCATGGCAGAACGGATGCGTTCCAATGCCCGCTCCGTCACCTGAACGCTCTTGGCGTTTGGCGACGAGTTATCTGCATTGAGTACGGCGGTATCCAGAGTTGCGGCCATCTGATCTCCTGCTCAGGCAGTCGTCGGCGTTTCTGCTGCCGGCGCCACTGCGGCCTCGGACTGAGGATGCTTTTTCTTCCAGTCGCCGATGGCGGCACGGATTGCATCTTCTGCCAGCACTGAGCAATGGATCTTTACCGGAGGCAGTGAGAGTTCCTTCACGATGTCCGTGTTGGAAATCTTCAAAGCATCTTCCACCGTCTTGCCCTGAATCCATTCTGTGGCCAGCGAAGAAGAGGCAATCGCGGAACCGCAGCCGAAGGTCTTGAATTTCGCGTCTTCGATCACGTGCGTTTCCGGATTCACTTTGATCTGCAGACGCATTACGTCACCACACTCCGGCGCGCCAACCAGACCCGTGCCTACATCCGTAGAGTTCTTGTCCAGCGTGCCCACATTACGGGGATTGGTGTAGTGGTCCAGAACTTTGTTGCTATATGCCATCTTGTTCTCCTCTTAAAATTAGTCCATCTCAACTTGCCTGGCTTTTGCCTTGCAATTACCAATTACAAATTACCCGATTACAAATTCTTAGTGCGCTTCCGCCTGCCATTGGATCTTCTTCAGATCAATGCCTTCTTTTACCATCTCATACAATGGTGAAAGCTCGCGCAGCTTGCTCACCACTTCGATCAGCCGTCCCGCCACGTAATCAATTTCGGCTTCAGTGTTGAAGCGGCCGATGCCGAAGCGAATCGAGCTGTGCGCCACATCGTCGCCCAGCCCCAAAGACTTGAGCACATACGAGGGCTCCAGGGTGGCCGATGTGCAGGCTGAACCGCTGGAAACCGCCACGTCGTTGATTCCCATGAGCAGCGACTCGCCTTCCACGTACAGGAAGCTCATGTTCAGATTTCCGGGCAGCCGGTGTTCCATGCTGCCATTGATAAAAGTTTCATCCAGTTCGGCCGCAAGCTTGTCGCGAAGCCGGTTACGCAACCCTGCCAGACGGCGGCTTTCCTCAGGCATCTCCTGTTGTGCAATCTCGCAGGCTTTGCCGAACCCGACGATGCCGGGAACATTCAAGGTGCCGGAACGCATACCGCGCTCGTGTCCGCCACCATCGATAATCGCCGAAATCTGCACTCGGGGATTCTTACGGCGCACATAGAGCGCTCCGCAGCCCTTCGGGCCGTACAACTTGTGGGCCGTCAGCGAAACCAGGTCAAGGTTCATCTTGTTCACATCCAGCGGCACCTTGCCCAGCGCCTGGACTGCATCGGAGTGGAAGAGCACGCCGCGCTGGCGGCAGAGCTTTCCTATTTCTTCCAGAGGCTGCAACACTCCGATTTCGTTGTTGGCGGCCATGATCGTGACCAGAATGGTCTTGTCTGTCATGGCATCTTTCAATTGATCCAGATCCACCAGGCCGTCAGGCTTCACTGGCATGTAAGTCACTTTGTAGCCGTACTTCTCCAGCCGCTTGCACGTATCCAGCACCGCTTTGTGCTCGGTGACGGCGGCGATGATGTGGTTCCCTTTCTGCTTGTACATCTCGGCCACGCCCTTGATGGCAAGGTTGTCGCTTTCTGTGGCGCCGGAAGTAAAGATGATCTCCTTCGGTGTCGCCCCAATCAGTTTCGCAATCTGCTCACGCGCTGTCTCCACCGCAGCTTCCGCCTCCCAGCCGAACTGGTGGTTGCGGCTGGCCGCATTCCCAAACCTGTCCGTGAAGTACGGCAACATGGCCTCCAGTACTCTCGGGTCCATGGGGGTGGTGGCATGATTGTCCAGATAAATCGGGAGCTTTACTCCCACAGGCAGGTCGCCCTTGCTTCCATTGTGTCCGTTACCGCTCATTGTCTGCTCTCTCCTCAAGCTTTATTAGGTGGTCAGTGTAACTAACTCGCGTGGCCTGTTCTTCGCCACGGTTTCTTCCGCATCCTGCGGTTTTTCTTTCATGTCCGCGATCGAAATGCGGCTCAAGACCTGTTCAATGCTTTCATTCACTTTGCGCAACGGCTCCCGCACTGTGCACTTGCGGCTCTGATAGCAACCGTGCTTTTCGTCGCCACAGGAAGTAATGAACAACGGTCCATCAATCGCGCGGATGACCTCAAGCGCGCTGATGTTCCGCGGGCTTCGCGCCAGCACGTATCCACCATTGATTCCATGCTGTGACACCAGCAGGCCGCTCTTCACCAGCTTCTGCAGAATCTTGGCCATTGCCGCCTGCGGAATCGCGTATTCATCGGCTATGTCTTTGGCGCTGCAGGAACCCTGCTCGCCAAATTCCGCCAGATGCTTCACCGCAATCAATCCGTAGTCAGCTTTTTTGGTCAACTTCAGCATGCTGTTACTCTTCGATCTTTAAGAACATCCTCGACGATCTTTAAAAACATCCTCGACCATGGTGCTTGGGACTTTGGTTTCAAATTACCCAATTACTCAATTAGCAAATTTCTCGGCAGCATTGCGCTGCTTTCACCGCAGCAGAAACAAAATCCTCATGACTGCTTGCCGGTATCCTAAATACGACCTTTTTGGTCGTATATCTATTTTAGAGCCTGATTCCTCCTTTGCGCAAGCCATTTCAGCCAACGGTAAAAATCCGCAACGGACGGTAAATCTTTGCGGGTTAAGAGCTTAGAAAATACACCTAAAAAGGTCGTATTTTCATCAATCGGGGTCATGTACCACCGATGTTCTCGCCCCTCAGGAGGGGTGGCAACCAGCAACTCCGGATTTGCAACCAATCACCATCTGTTCGCCTCGTGATCAGATCAGCGATCGCAAGATGAACGGGTGACCCCAGGTGCTGTCTCCCCTGCCTCTCTCTTAATACTGACACTTACGAAGGACTAAGCACTTATGACTGGCTGGTAAGGCATAAGTTGCATTGTGTCCTCCCGATACTATCTTTATGCTTCGAAGTGGGATGCTCAGCGCAGTCAATTCAAGGTATCTAGCCGTCGTTCTTGCATGGCTGACTCTGCTTGCTC
>DATDGH010000410.1:0-2814 GCA_036522215.1 Candidatus Angelobacter sp.
CGAATATCGATCTTTTCGAGCAAGTCCGGAGAAATTGCGGGTTTGATGGGAGCGGGAGTCATCGATTGATTATCGCAAAAGCTAACCTTTAATTAGGATTTTCAGGAATAATTTGCTTTTGAACATGCAAGCGCGATGCAAGTTATCAGCGGGTAGGGACCTCTCGCTGCGCTCGAGGTAAACTAAAAAGACGTAAACACCTGGCCCAACTCCTGCGGCGTTTCCACCAGCACGTCCGGTGCGGCATCTACGAACGTGTGGGGCGCAAAGCCATAGCCAACTCCGATACTGTATGTGCCGGCATTTCGTGCGGTGAGAATATCGACATCGGAATCACCAATAATTACCGTCTGTCCGGGCTCGGTACCCGATTCCTGCAAAAGAGCCTGCACTCCTGCAGGATCGGGTTTCTTGGTATGGAAGCTGTTGCCGCCGTAGACCTGAAAGAAGTAACTGCCTAAGCCCAGCGCCTCAACGATTGCCCGCGCCGGTACTACCGGCTTGTTGGTGAATACAGACATCTTCATGGCACCGCCGTTCTTGCCGGAGCGGATTGAGTCCAGAGACTCCTTGATGCCGGGGTAAACGTAGGTGTAATCCAGCTTGTGTTCGCGGTAATACAGCAGGAAATATTCCAGGGCCCGCTGCACGTAGGATTCATCATCGGGGTCGCCGAGGGCGCGGCGCACCAGCATAGGAGCGCCGTCGCCGATGTAGCTGGCAATCACCTCGTTGGGCAGCACGAGCTTGCCAAAATGCCGCAGCATGGCATTGATGGAGTTGGAGAGGTCAAGACGGGAGTCCACCAGCGTGCCGTCCAGGTCAAAAATAAGATGTTTGATTTGTTCGGTAGGTATTGGGCGGTTCTTGCGAATCATCTCACTCAGTATATCGCCGCATTTTCAGGGGAGCCGGTCAACCCGTCTAATTCTCAAAATCACAAATCAAAATCCGGCGCGGGGGATTTACAATAGAGGGTACTCTCGCCCTACTTCCCATCCGGTCTAACAAAGGAGACGCATGCCCGTAACTAAGGCTGAGTCCAAGAGGAGCGCCACTGCCGTCGCAGAGGTCCCGGCTAAAACTGAAAAGAGCTATGAGGGGCTGACGCGCGAGCAGCTGGTAGAGATTTATCGTCTCATGTACCTTTCGCGGCGGCTGGATGACCGTGAAATCGTGCTTAAGCGCCAGCAGAAAATATTTTTCCAGATATCGGGCGCCGGCCATGAAGCGCTCGCCGTCGCTGCCGGAGTGGTGCTTCGATCGGGCTATGACTGGTTCTATCCTTATTACCGTGATCGCGGCTTGTGTCTCGCCCTGGGCGCCACTCCGTATGAACAGCTACTGCAGGCAGTGGGCGCCGCCGATGATCCCAGCTCCGGCGGCCGCCAGATGCCCTCACACTGGGGCTACAAGAGACTTAATGTAGTCACACAGTCTTCGCCCACAGGCACGCAGATCCTCCAGGCCGTGGGCTGCGCTGAGGCTGGACGATATTTCAGCCGGCATCCTGAAGCCGCACAAAAACACGACGGCGATTACCGCCAATTCAAAGATGTGACCTTCCATGGCGACGAGGTGGTCTATGTTTCCCTGGGAGACGGTACCAGCAGCGAGGGGGAATTCTGGGAGGCCATGAATTCAGCCACCAATCTGAAACTGCCGGTGGTGTTCATGATCGAAGACAACCAGTACGCAATCTCTGTTCCGGTTGAGGTACAGACCGCGGGCGGCAGCGTCTCCAAGCTGGTCAGCGGATTTCCCAACCTGTTCATCCAGGAATGCGATGGCACCGATCCGATCGCCAGCTACGCTACTGTGAAGCGCGCAGCCGATTATTGCCGTTCCGGTAGAGGGCCTGCTCTGGTCCACGGACATGTAATCCGTCCTTATTCGCATTCGCTTTCAGATGATGAGCGTCTCTACCGTCCGGAAGCAGAGCGGCAGAAGGATGCTCAGCGTGATCCCATCACGCGCATGCAGATGTTCCTGATTCGCGAGAACATCCTGAACGAAGAGCAGATCAACAAGCTGGAGAAAGCAGTGGACGACGAGGTTCTGGAGGCCTCCGAGCGCGCAGAAAAAGCCGCTTTGCCCGCCACGGACTCCATCTATAACCACGTTTACTCGCAGAACCTGGATCCACGGGCGGTGGCGTCAGAGCCCCAACTGCAAGGCGCGGTCAAGACCATGGCTGACCTCATCAATGTCTGCCTGAAGGAGGAAATGCGGCGCGATGATCGCATCGTGATTTTCGGCGAGGACGTGGCCGATTGCAGCCGCGAAGAGTATTTGAAGCAGAAGCAGATCAAAGGCAAGGGCGGCGTCTTCAAATTGACCGCGGGACTGCAGATGGAGTTTGGCAGCGACCGTGTGTTCAATTCGCCGTTGGCTGAGGCGAATATTGTTGGACGCGCTATCGGCATGGCGGAACGCGGGCTCAAGCCGGTAGTGGAAATCCAGTTCTTCGACTACATTTGGCCGGCCATGCATCAAATCCGCAACGAGCTGGCCCTGATCCGCTGGCGCTCAAATGGCGCTTTCTCCTCGCCGGCAGTCGTGCGCGTGGCCATCGGCGGATACCTGACCGGCGGCGCGATTTATCACTCGCAGTGTGGCGAGAGCGTGTTCACACACATTCCCGGACTACGTGTGGTCTTCCCGTCGAATTCGCAAGATGCCGCAGGCTTGCTGCGCACGGCGATTCGCTGCGACGATCCGGTGCTGTTTCTGGAACACAAGCGCCTTTATCGCGAATCGTTCGGCCGCGCCGCGTATCCCGGCCCGGATTACATGATTCCCTTCGGCAAAGCC
>DATDGH010000411.1:0-2346 GCA_036522215.1 Candidatus Angelobacter sp.
GACCGTTCATTTCCGGCATCACAACGTCTGTAAGGAGCAGATGGATCTTGTGGGGATACTGCCGGGCTACGACCAGCGCGGCTCCACCGTTGCTTGCCGACAAGACGTTATAGCCCTCGGCGGTGAGAAAGGTGGTGGTCAATTGGCGCAAAGGCTCATCGTCTTCGACCAGTAAAATGGTTTCTGAGCCCTTGTGAAAGGCCTGCTTCGCGTGCACGGAGACTGGCTCCGGAGCCTGGTCCAGGCGGGGAAAATAGATCTTGAAAGTAGTGCCCTTCCCTGGCTGACTGTAAACGGCAATGTGACCGTTATTCTGTTCCACCGCGCCGTACACCATCGAGAGCCCAAGGCCCGTACCTGCACCCGGGGCTTTGGTGGTGAAGAATGGTTCAAAGATCTGCGACATTGTCTGACTGTCCATGCCAAAGCCGGTATCGGTGACAGACAACATGACGTAGCGGCCAGGATGCACGGAAGGATGAGATTTTGTATAGTTTTCATCCAGTTCGGTATTGGTAGTTTCAATAAAAATCTTTCCTCCTTTCGGCATGGCATCCACGGCGTTGACCAGAAGGTTCATCAATATCTGATCAATTTGTCCCAAATCCGCTCTTATGCTGCCCAAGGATTGACCAGGTATGATGCGCAACGAAATATGCTCGCCGATCAGGCGCACCATCATCTTGTTCAGATTGTTCACAAGCGCATTCAGATCGAGGATGATGGGATAAATGACCTGCCTGCGGCTGAAGGCCAAAAGATGCCGGGTCAAAGCCGCCGCCCGTTGTGCCGCCTGGTGGATAGGCTGGATGTGGGCACGCACAGGCGTCTCCGGGGGAAGTAGTTCTTCGCACAGAGCCACGTGACCCAGGATCACGGTGAGCAGATTATTGAAATCATGAGCGATGCCTCCGGCAAGGCGCCCAATCGATTCCATCTTATGCACCTGGCGAAGGTCTTCTTCAAGCCGTGCTCGCGTGCACTCGGCTTCCCTGCGCGCGGTTATATCCTGGCATGTGCCGACCAGCTTTTGCTCCTGGCGGGTTTCATCAAAAAGCCATTTTCCCTGACTGAAGAGCAGCCGAATGGAACCATCCTCAAGCACGATACGTTCTTCGGCTTCAAAGGGAGTGCGGTCGCGGACACATTGCTCGATTCTCTTGCGGGTGTCTTCGCGATCTTGAGGATGGATGTGTTCCAGATATCCAGCAAAGGTCGCCCGAAACTCTTTTGGCTCGAGACCAAAGATTCTGAACAACTGTTCTGTCCAGCGCACAGTGTCAGTTGCCGGAAGCCATTCATAGCTTCCGAGGTTGGCGACTCGTTGCGCATCTGCAAGCTGAACTTCGCGCAACCTGAGTTCCTCTTCCATTTGCTTGCGTTCGGTTACGTCAAGGCCCACGCCGCGCATGTACACGGGTTGACCCTGGGCATCGTATTCGGCCTTGCCTCTGGCCACAATCCAGTGCACCGAAGCGTCGGGCCAGACGACGCGGAATTCGATATTGGTGTCTGTGTTCTGTGATATCGATCGCTCTGCGGCTGCAGCGACTCGAGGGCGATCTTCCGGGTGAACTGATTCCAGGAACCTTTCAAAGGCAAGGCTCTCCTGCTCTAATGGGTATCCAAAGAGCTGCTTAAGTTCACTGCTCCAGAGAAGCTGGTTTGTCTGGATGTCTCGCTCCCAGACGCCAACCTTTCCGGCAGCTACAGCCAGACGGAGCCGTTGTTCCGCAGCAACCAGAGCTTCCCGTTCGCGGTGCTTGAAGATGGCTATGGACGCGGTATAGGTCACCATTGCGATCTGTTTCAAATGCCATTTGTCGGGCAGCGCCGGCTTGCGGAAATAGAGGGCGAAGGTCCCAAGCACCCTGCGTTGCTCATCAAAAATGGGCGTTGACCAGCAGGCGCGCAGGCCATGTTCCAACGCCAGACTGCGGTAATTGGCCCACAAGGGATCAGTGGCAATGTCTTCAACAATGACCGGCTCGGCTCGATACGCGGCGGTGCCGCACGAGCCCGCAGCGGGGCCTATGGATTCGCCATCCACGGCCCGGATGTAACTCTCCGGCAGGCTGGGGGCGGCGCCATGACGCACGTGCACGCCGTCTGGGTCAAGCAGCAGGATCGAGGCAAGCATGCCTGGGCTCTGTTCCTCCACGATGCGCAAAAGCGCATCGAGTGTCTGGTGCAGCGGCTCTCCCTGAGCAATCAGCTTCAGCACCCGGTTCTGCCCTTGCAGCAGCTCAGAGCTTTCTGTGGCGGCCTGTTCCGCCTGTTTCTGGTCCGTGATGTCGTGAAAGATGATCGAAAGAGAGTCGGCAGAAGGGAAAATGCGAGTTTCAT
>DATDGH010000412.1:0-5755 GCA_036522215.1 Candidatus Angelobacter sp.
GTTAAGGGCTGCTTCGCGATTGGCTATCTGGCATTGGTCATCAGCAACCCGCCCAAAGGCGTAGTCCAATTCAGTGAGCATGGACCCCGCACCGCTCGTGGCTACATTCTTAACCGTGTAATTGCCGGATTGGGCGCCGTCCTCAGTGAAATATCCGATCACCTGAAATCTGGAAGGAGTTGCCGCCAGCGATGCACATGATGTGACAACCACGACCAAGCAGAGTCGCAGCCACAGGATTCTCACGAGCCAGGAGCCTCTTGTGGCCCTTATCAGCAGGACAAAAAAGTGCATGATAGAAGAAGTGTACCGAAAATGTTTTGGGAGAGCGACTAAGGTCAGGCGGCGCGACGCTCATCACGTCGAACGCGCGCACTCATATTCTTTACTTTTCGCTCGGTGAAGGTTGCAACTTTATACAGAAAAATCCCGGCAGCCAGCACTGCGATCCAAACCACCGCAATAATAATCCACAGGATCATCTATAAACATAGATTCACATGAGAGGAAAAAAGTTGCGAAGAATCGTGTGATCACCCGTGATTGGGTCATCTGATGGGGGTATATCAAATCGCGGCCACTGCTCGCACGAAACACCCTTCTTCCGATAACCCGGCGACCGGGGCCCCCGACCGGCCCGCTTTTGGCGTGACGGCGTGGTGGTGACCCGATTCTCACGGGTCGTATTAATGCACCGGGGTTTTAAACACTTCCCCGCCCTTCATTACAAAATCAATCTCCTGGAGCAGGCTGATGTCGTTGAGCGGGTCGCCTTTCACTGCCACCAGGTCGGCATATTTGCCGGCAGTGATGCTCCCAAGGTCGTTCTGCATTCCCAGCATCTCCGCCGGAGTCGCGGTAGCTGCGCGAATGGCCTGTATGGGCGTCATGCCGTATTTCACCATGTAAGGAAACTCCTTTGCTGGATCGATTCCCCAGTCAAATCCGCCTACGTCAGTGCCAAAGACGATCTTAACGCCGGCGTTCAGGGCGCGGTGAAAAGTCTCCTGGTGAATCTTAATCATGTCCAGCCAGACCTTGGCCCCTGCGGCGGCGCGTCCCTGGGCCACATATTCACCCACATAGATAGTGGGAATGTAGTAGATGCCTTTCTGCACCATCGTTTCCAGGTCGGCATCCGTGATGTAGTTTCCGTGCTCAATGGAATCCACTCCCGCCTCCACGGAATTATGGACGCCATTCAACGCCATGGCATGAGATGCCACCTTGTGGTGCTGGCGATGGGCTTCATCCACAATGGCCCGCAACTCATCCATCGTGAAGGTGGGAATATCGTCCAGCACGCCATCCTGACGGACAAAGTAACTGCGATCGGAATACACCTTGATCCAGTCAGCGCCGTAGCTGATTTGCTCGCGCACGGCCTTGCGCGCGTTGTCCGGCCCGTCCACCACCTGGACGCCGTGGGGCACTGGAACCTCCGGAGCATAGCCCAGCAGCGGATAAGCTCCAGTAACGTCCATGGCACGAGTGGCCACCTGCATTCTGGGGCCGGGAATGATCCCGCGATTGATGGCCTTCTTTAAATCAACATCGGCGTAGCCCGCGCCCTCGGTTTCGACATCGCGGATAGTGGTGAAGCCATACTCCAGGGCCCGCTTCACCGAACGCGTAGCCAGAATTGTGCGATAGGCAACCGACTGCTTCAGCAGTTGCTCATCATAGTCTGCCGCGGTGATGTCGCCCTGCAACAGGACGTGAGTATGAGCGTCAATCAGCCCGGGCAGGCATGTGTGGTCGGAGAGATCAATAACCTGGCCCGTTGAATGGGCGGCAGAGCCCTCTCGTACCTCGCGGATACGCTCCCCTTCTACCGTAATCAGCACATTGTGTTGTACCTTGCCATCCGCGGGCTGGATGAGCGTACCGCAGCGGACTACCTGAACGGGCAGCGTCCTGGCGGGCTGTTCCTGGCATCGGGCGATTGCAAAAAGCGCCAGCACCAGGACAAGGTTGGAAGCAGTTCTCATCGGTTTCACCTCGCGCGAAGCCGATAATCGTAGCAGAAGGTGCATCGCGGCAAAAAGGCGGCTGCGCTGTGTTACTATCCGAATTCTTCTCCGGGTGAGATGTCTATGGACTCATTCCTGCGTCCAATGTCTACGGCCGAGATCCTCGACCGGACATTCAATCTCTATCGAAATAATTTCCTGCTCTTCGCCGGTATCGCTATTCTTCCGGCGGCTCTTGGCTTAATTCTTGATTTAGCCGGAGTGGCCGCGCGCATAACCGTGCCCGTTCGGGGCCGGGGCATTATGGAAACGCAGTTGATGTTTCTGGGGTTCGAATTCCTGGTCTTCTTTGTGATGACTGTGATTGGGGGCGGAATCGCTACCGGGGTCACGGTCTATGCGGTTTACAGCCAGCAACTTGGTCAATCGGCCAGCCTCACCGGTTCTTATCGGAAGGCCCTGGCGCAGTGGTTCAAGGTAATCGTAACCGCTATCCTGGTCTTCCTTCTGGTCATGGCGGTGATTTTGCTGGCCGGCGGTTTGATGCTTGCTGGGTCGATCTGGGTGCTCTTCCAACTCAGGACTGGGGAAACCACTACAGTTGTGACAGTCATCGGCGCCGTCGTGGCCGTGTTTCTCATGTGGCTTTACCTGACGGCTCGATACTCCTTGGTAGTGCCGTCTTTGTTGCTGGACAAGACCTCCATCTTCCGGTCCTTCCGGCGCAGCCGATTTCTGGCCAGGGGAACTACAAACCGAATCTTCCTTGTCTTTCTGCTCACTGCGATTCTCGGCCTTGTCCTGTCCTGGACATTTCAGATTCCGATTGTGGTGTCCGGAATCCGCCGCCATTACCTGTTTGCGCGAATATGCAGCGATGTGGTTCAGTTCATCTCCAGGATGCTGGCTGGACCCATCGCCACCATCGCCGTAGCTTTGATCTATATCGATCAGCGTGTCCGCAAGGAAGCCTTTGATATTCAACTCATGATGGATGCCATTCAGGAAACCGACAACCAGCCCGCTGCCTTAGCCCAGGGTCATACTTCGTAAAGCCGGCAGTGCTCCTTGTGCTACCATGCGAAACTGCCTCGGGGAGCCAGTGAACACTGCATTGCGACCCATGAGCACCGCAGAGGTGCTTGACCGGACGTTTAATCTCTACAGAAATCATTTCTTGTTGTTTTCAGGTATTGCAATCAGCCAGGTTGTATGTGTTTTGATTGGCATTCTGCTCCTGATTCCGATGGGAGCAGTTATTCCGCTGAGCTCGCTCGATTCCCTTGATCCGGTTACCGTCCTGGAAACTTTTGGCGTGTATTCAACCGTGATTTTTATCTTCTCCATGATCGGATACGCCGTCGCCCTGGGCTCAACCATCTTTGCCGTTTCCAGGGTCCATCTGGGACAGGCTGCTACCATCACGGATTCCTTCATGGAACTGGCTCCCGCGGGCGTGCGCGTGCTCCGCATCCTGATGTCTGTGACCTTGCGTTGTGTTGGGGCGGTCGTCCTGACTTATGCTCTTGTTGTTGGATTGATCAGAGCCGTGGCCCGGCCAATGGAATTTGCTCCAAGTATCGTTCGCTGGATAGGAGCAATCTTTTTCCTGGGTGTGTTTGTGGCTGGCATGGTTTGGGCGGCGCGGATTTTTTGCCGATATTCACTGGCGGTGCCAGCTTGCCTGTTGGAAAAACTTCCAGCACGCCGGGCCTTGACGCGAAGCAATTGGCTATCTAAATCCGCGCTGGGCCGCATCTTTTTGGTGTTTTTGCTTATGTCAATCCTGGCAACGGGACTGACCTATGTATTTCAGATTCCGGTTTTCTTCCTTCCCTTAAGAGATACCAGTGTGGTCCTGACCGTGTGCCAATTGACCGCCATGTTCATTGCCTTGATGTTGTCTGTGCCCATTGGAACCATTTCCGTCTGCCTCCTGTACTACGACCAGAGAGTCCGCAAGGAGGCTTTTGATCTGCAACTCATGATGGAAGCAGTAAGTCATCCGCCGCAGGCGCCTGCCACTGCCGCGCCTGTCGATAGAGGATCATTTTAGACGAAGCTGATCCACCAATTCACGACGAGGAGCGCGCCGTCTCTGCCGCAACCATACCAAAATTCTGGTTATCGTTTGCACAGCGCCCCATGTTACTATGCCGCAAACTGCCGGGAGAATTGGTATGAGCGCACCTTTGCGGCCCCTGACCACAGGAGAGCTGTTGGACAGGACCTTCCATCTTTATCGCAACAACTTCTTCTTATTTGCAGGAATCGCTACCGTGGCCGCGCTCAGTGTGGTTGGCGCATCACTGCTTTTGATGGTCCTGGGCATTTCTCTGCCTGCGCCGGGTCCGAATGCGGATCCGCGCGCTTTTCTGCCGCAGTTCGCAACTTATTTTGGTATTTGGGGACTCTTTTATCTGCTGGGCGCAACATTGGCTACCGGAGCGACCATCTATGCTGTCTCCAAAGTCCATCTGGGACAGGTCACGAGCATCAGCGAATCTTACGGCAGGGTTTTTCCCCGGATGGGACGCCTCATCCTCATTGCACTGGCAATCATATTGCGCGTAGTTCTACTGGCGGTCATCTTGTTCCTTTGTTTGTTTGTGGTCATTCTCTTGTTAGGACTCATCTTTGCCCGTATGGGGAGTAGCAGTGACCGCGACTTCATCGTGGGCTACGTCTTTGGTCTGCTTGCGGTGCTTACGTTGTACGTCTTGCTGATACGTCTTTATCTCAGATATTCACTCGCCGTTCAGGCCTGCGTGCTGGAGAACACGGGTACGAATGACTCTATGAAGCGCAGCGCATTCTTGACCCTGGGCTCTCTTTGGCGCATCTTCCTGATCTACCTTCTGATGGGCGTGATTGGCATCGCGCTGAGCTTCGCCTTGCAGTCGCCGGCAGAATTACTTTTCCGCACCGGGTCTCTCCTGGCGCTGATTTGGCAGTTTCTGGCTACATTTGTTGCCTATACGCTGTCGTTTCCCATCAGCAACATCGCCATCTCGCTCGTGTACTACGATCAGCGAGTCCGCAAAGAGGCCTTTGATCTGCAGCTTATGATGGAATCGTTAGGTCAGGACTCGAGTCAGGCTGCGGCAGCGCCAGTCGGATAACGGCTGTTCGTACTGTGTTACTATGCCGCAAACTGCTGGAGAATTCCCATGAGTGCACCGTTGCGGCCCGTTGCAACTCATGATGGAATCGCTGGAGAACAATAAGGCTGCTGCTGCCCCCACTGGATGAAAATTAGTCTACCTATCTCTCGTTTGTGTCTTTGCCTTCTGGCGGCGCTGCTTTTTTCCGTGAGGGCGTATGCAGGACTCTCTGTCACTGACTATCGCCAGCAACTCCAGCAATTAAGCGCACGGGTGGAGCAACTGAAAGAGCATCCTGAACAGGCCATGCAACTGGCGTCCGATGTGCCGGACAGCGTGACCGTGAATGCCAATTCCCAGGAATTCTCTTTCAGCTATGACTGGCTCAAGGCCGACCTGAAGAAACTGCAGCAGGCAGATGCTGAGACTCGCGCCGGCTTGCTGCCAGATATGGAGCAACGCCTGCAAAACCTGGAGCAGCAGGCCCGGGCATTTGAAAGTTCACCGATCAACCTCCAGCAGAACCACAAGAAAGTAGAAGAGATTCTGTCTCGCCATGAATTCCGTAAATCCAAGGGTCCGGGCTTCCTGGCAATCTGGTGGGAAAAGTTCACGCGCTGGATCTCCGACTTCTTTGACCGCCATCCCATCTACGGGCACTCCGGTTTGGATTTGATG
>DATDGH010000413.1:0-2182 GCA_036522215.1 Candidatus Angelobacter sp.
GGTACGCGTTTTGACTTCGATGAAGCAAAGCGTCTCCCCGTCCCAGCCAACCATATCCAATTCGCTGTGGGCCCGCGGCGTGCGATAGTTGCGCGCGATGATCACGTACCCTTGGCGCCGCAGGTAGAAGTAAGCCTCTTCTTCCCCGCGCGTGCCGGTGGTGAGATGGACAGCCTTTGCCGCGCGCTGAGGTAGGATCGAGCTTATGGAATCCAACGCACGGACGGCGAGATGGGTTAGGCGGCCGGACATGCTGCTTCTGTAGTTTATCCCGAAGCCTGCGCAACTTACATTTCGTTCGCATCGACCCTCATAGGCGCAGGCGAGGGAACCCTATAGTAACGAAGATCCTGCTAGTGCAAACGGCAGACCCAATTCAATCAATGCTCCAACGATCTTCGATTTTCAGATCACCGGATCACCCGATCACCCGGGGTCCCCGACGCGCGCTTCGCGTGGCGGGGTGGTGGTGACCCGATGCACCGATGACCCGATGACCCGATTGCCAACACGACCAAAATGCCGGAAAGCAGTTAGTGGCTATTATGAACTACGCCCTCGGCGTAGCGACCCGGCTGAGTGCTGATTGCTAAATCTAATTGGGATCAGACCGCTAACAGAAAAACTACACTCATTAGGAAAACTGCTCTGGCCAGTTGTGAGCGCTTTGATCAATGACGGCACTTCCCGGGAGTGGGAAAAGTCCTGTTATAGATCTCATCTGGCGCGTTCAGTCTAGGACAGCCGGCCATCGAGTCTGAATATTTTTTGTGCGTTGCCCGCTCCATTCCCTTGCAAGCCAGGAATTTGACTGAGAGATTGGAATCGGGGGAAGAAATAGCTTGCGAGAAAAACTCAGAAGAGCTATGAAAGTCTCCCTGTGCCAGGGCGATTCTTCCGCGTTCCAACCATTTCCATCCGTTCCCTGCCGGAGCCCGGTCGATGGTGTCATCCAGGCTCGGGTCAGACAGCTTATCCGAGCAAATCAAGCCCTCCACTTGCCAGGCGCGCACTGACAGAAGTTCAGGGTACCGCGACGAAACCTCCGCAATCGTGCTGCGGAAATGTTCGTAATCATTTTCCGTCCAGTACGCTCCCGCCAGCACGATGGCCGCCTCCACCCGTGAGTGCCTGCTCTCCTGCATGGCACGCGTCAGTTCTCGCAACCCTGCTTCGCGGTCTCCATGGATTCCCAGGAGCCAGGCAAACATCCGCAGCGTAAAAGGCAAGTGAGCGCCGAAGTAATGCGCGCCCCCCACGCCCACCAGAATGTCGGCGTCACTTTTATCCAGTGCATAGGCAGTGTCCACCGCCTTGCGCGTCTTCAGCCCATAACGCGCCGCGTTGAAGTGACTGAAACGGATTTTTTCTGCGAACCGAGCGCGTTGTCCATAGGCGCTGGCCAGATATCGCCATCCTTCGGCGTCCTTCGCATGATCATGGGTCCACTTCAGGCATGCCTCTATCGCCTTGTCCGCATCTTTTTCAAACCTGCTGGTCAGCGCTTCGTTCAGCGGATCTTCAGCAGCGCGCCATGCATCCAGTAGTTCCTGGTAGACCAGAGGGGCGGGAAAATCAGGCCGCAGAGTCTGCATCTCGTGCAGTGCGGCTTGCGCTGTCTGATCGTCCATGCTGTACATGGCTCCGAGTGCGCGTTGTACCGCCGCCTCATAACGGTCTTCACCGTGCGCGGCAAAGGGTGCACTCAGTAACACGCCCAGGACTGCCAATCTTGCCGGCAGCGTAAGTCTCATGGATCACCACCCAGTCTCACCTTCACGCCGAATATATCCGCTGCGCGTGCCGCCAGGGAGCGGCATTCCATGGCAAGCATGCCGTGTCCGCCTTTGTCGCTTGTAGCCAAAACCAGAGCGAACTACCGTGGCCATACGGTCGACTTCCGGGAGGCGGGCGTGCTGACCAGGATGGTGCTCTTTACGGTGACTATGCTTGCCCAGGCAGGGCATACAAAGAGTCTGTATGTAGTGAAGCCCAGATTCCAGGATCTGCTTCGCCCGCTGGCCAAGGTCCTCGCGCAGGCCGGCGTCACCGCCAATCAAGTCACGCTTGTGGCCTGCTTCCTGTCCGTCCAAATTGGTCTGCTGGCGTTGCGCTCCCGGCGCATGCTGCTCTTACTGCCTGCGTTCTTCCTGATTCGCATGGCGCTCAATGCCATTGACGG
>DATDGH010000414.1:0-3155 GCA_036522215.1 Candidatus Angelobacter sp.
CCAAAGCTCAGGGCACAGAAAGCCCCGGGCAATCTCGCGGATAATCTGGTCTTTCATGGAGCCGGACCAGGCTGCCACCATTAGTTTGCCGCCCGGCTTGAGCGCAGTGGCCACTTTGCGGAAGTATGCGGGCTTGTCAAAAAAATGCTCACTGGATTCCATGTTCCAGATCACATCAAAGCTGCCGGCAGGGAAGACATATTCTTCGGCGTTTGCCAGTTCAAAATGCACATTGCCGTTGAGTGAGGCGCAGGCCTCCCTGGCGTATTTGAACTGTGTCTCGCTGATCGTCAGACCCAGGATTTTGCAGGAGTACTCTGTAGCCAGCAGGGCGGCGGTGGCTCCGTGTCCGCATCCCACATCGGCTACGCTCAATCCGGCACACAGTCCCACACGGACTGCACAATGGCGGAGCATCAATTGCTGCGATTCTTCGCGGTCCTCGTTGCCAGTGAGGAACAGGCCGTGGTGGATATGGTCGCCCCAATAGCGCCGATAGGCCCAGGCAAACTGGTTGTAATGGTCGCCGATGTCGCGGCTGCTAAGGGAACGAGATTGATATAGCCCGGTGTCTGTTGTCATCCACTGGCTCTCAGGGATACACGTCAAAATCTATGTCGATCTGGTCTTTGACTTTGACCGTCCCTCCCCCACTGGAGACGGGCTGAATACCGTAATCTGTCTGTTTCAGTTTGGCGCTCCCGTGATAGTGCTCAGGTGCGCGTGAAACTTCAAAGCTGATTTCCCTGGTCGTGCCATGCAGATCCAGCATTCCGGTGACCCGGTAGCGGCCGGCGCTGATCTGCTCGATGCGGGATGACTTGAAGTGGATCTCGGGATATTTGTCCACGTCCAGGACCTTAGGTCCCAGCATGGCGGTCTGGACCTCAGCACGCGTGGACTCTGAGGCTTCCGGATCCGTCACCTTTAGTTCCTTACTGTGGATTGAGATCTCGACGCTCATCTTCTGCGGGTCAACCGTTTGTTTGTCGATATTGGCGATAATGATGTGGTTGTGAGCGAAGCCGCTGAACATGCCGCCCTTGTAGACGTGAATGATGACGTTGGACTTCTGTTGATTGGGACTGCCGGCCTGAAGGACCAGCAACATTCCTGTTACCAG
Source organism: Candidatus Angelobacter sp. (assembly GCA_036522215.1). Taxonomy (GTDB): domain Bacteria; phylum Acidobacteriota; class Terriglobia; order Terriglobales; family Acidobacteriaceae; genus Angelobacter. The sequence continues at coordinate 1,124 of DATDGH010000414.1, forward strand.
GACTTTCAACAGCATGTCTGTGAACTCCTCTTCCCGGCCAGTCAAAGACTGCAAATAAAAACGAACAGCTATTTTAAGCGAGACGAAGGGATAGACCCAAGACCTTCAACGGAGAGGAAATCGCCACGGCGAGCCTACGGTTGAAGACGCAGAGGAGTTGAGGGGAAAATCAAGAAACAAAAAGCTAAAGAGCAAAAGCAAACTGAGAAAAGCAGGAGGAGATGCCGGAGAAGAAGAGAAGGGATGGTTTCGCTTTAGCTTGCGCCTTTTGCGTGCGCAGCCTGGCGCTCGATTTCTTTTCGCAGGTAGATCATCTGGCCCAGGTGATGGTCGACGTGGGCAGCGCAACGAAGAAAAGCGGTGAAACGGTTGCCTGCATCTTCCATTCCCTTGGCAGCATAAGGAGCACTCCAATCCGCCGGAGATTGTTTAGCGATGGTGTCCTGCACCATAACCATGGTATTGGCAAACGCCTGAAGCAGGCTCTCTTTGGGCTGGTACTCCTGAGAGGTAAATTCCAGGTCACGATCGCGGACGTATCCAGTATTGGCCATCTGGGCGCCAATGTAAGTGTTCAGATTGCCGGTGAGGTGGAGCAACAGATGTCCAATGCTGTTGCCGTAAGGATAAGGCCGGCTCCAGATCTGGTCATCGGACAGAGGCGACAACAGTGTTTGAATTTTTTCGGCAAGTGACTGGTAGTACCTGCTGAAGTTCAGTCCAATATTGAATGCCAGGTCGGTCATGTTTCGAGATTCTAGCATCCCGAATCGGGGCATCGGAATATCGGGATATCGGGGCACCGGAAGAGATTGCCAAAATCGCCGTAATCCACGGCGCCAGGAGAGACAGACAAAATTGAAAGGCGAGAGCAGCACTTCCCGGATGTTTTCCGTTCTGGTTTTCCCAATTTTGTCTTCTCCGTGACTTCGTGTCTCCAGCCTGCCCGCCGTCGTGGGTATCTCCGTGGTGGGGATTGCTTTCGCTATTTTTTCTGGAACTGCCGGTTGAAGAAATCTGTGCCTGCCTGATACCCGCGCATCCAGGTTTTCCACAAAAGGAAATCGTGGATTTCATCGGGAATGATGATCTCCTCGAACTCGACGTGCTGTTCCTTGAGGCGTTGCGCCAGGTCAGTGGTCTGCTGGAAGGGAACATTGCGATCGTCGTCGCCGTGGATTAAGAGCACTGGAGATTTCCACTTGGAGACTGTGGCGATGGGAGAAGAATCATAGGCCAGCTTGACTGCCTCTTTGTAGTCGGGCGCGTCCTGGGCGCCGTCCTGCCGCAGGAAGGTTGACCAATCGTGCACTCCATGAAAATCTACACCGGCAGCGAAAATATCGGAATTGCGCGAGAGTGCCAGAGCAGTCAGCAGGCCACCGTAAGAGCCTCCCCAGATGCCGATGCGTTTAGGATCAACCGAGGGCAATCCCTGGAGATACCTGGCGCCAGCCAATACGTCCTTATATTCTGCCGAGCCACGCCAGGAGCTATTCGGTGGATCGCGAAAGGCGCGGCTATACATGATGCCCAACCGGTAGTTGACGGAGAGCACGATGTAGCCCAGGCTGGCGAGATACTGATTCTCCGCGTAGGCATTGTGGTAGTAGTACATGTAATGGAAACCGAGCAGCATCTGGCGCGGCGGACCACCATGGACAAAGATGAGGGCCGGCCCAGGGGCGGACTGAGCGCGATTGCGGGGAACAAAGAGTTGTCCATGAATCTCCAGGCCATCTTCGCTCTTGAAGGTCACCTGCCGCGGTTCCACCAGTTGCGCTGAAGGAAAATCCTTGGGCAGCACATTCGCTGCAATCATCTCCCTGCCGTTGTCCGTAATGCGGTAGGGCATGGCCGGCGAAGTGGCGCTCGATCCCAGGCAAACGATGGTCTTCCCGTCTGCCAGCATCACCGGGTTCCACTCAATGGTGTTTCCGGTCATAAGCGGCTTTGGGTTTTGGGTCTCGATACTCGGCGGGATCGGAGCCGTACCCCAGACGTGTACTCGCCAGATATGACGGCGATCCAC
>DATDGH010000415.1:0-7667 GCA_036522215.1 Candidatus Angelobacter sp.
CATGGTGAAGGATTTGTTCGACACTGCAGGCGCCGGCCAGGATGCCGAGTTGTTCCAGTTCGCCTCGGATGTGGACAATGGTCAACGGGCAGAGATCAAAATTATGGAAACTATGTTGGAGAAAAAGATTCGAGAGGAGAAACAATGAACCGAGTCCCCAGTTTTGTCTTTCGCGTGGCGGTGGCCGCGATCATTCTATTCTTCGGTGTATGCCGGCTGCAGGCCCAGGCGCAGAAGCCGGCTTCCCCTTCGCCCGCGCAGGAACCCGCCGCGGAAGAAGAAAATCGATTTGCTCCCGAGCCGGCTCCTGCTTTGCCACCGGGTATGACCGGATCGGATGTAAACGATCCGCGCGCAAAGCTGGCTCCGGGCCTCTATGACGCGGGCGAAGCATCGAAGGGTTTGAAGCACCTTATTCTTCTCAAGAAGCCTGGTGCGTTTCAACTTGGGGCCTCTGATCCCGATGATCCCAAGGTACAGAAGACACTGGGGCAACTCGGCATGGGCAATACCTCGAAGATTCCCAAGCCCATGCATTTAGTGCTCGCGCAGCTGGCTTTCGCCAACTCCGATCTTGCCTTCCAGGGCAACTATCTGTTTCAAGGCAATTTTTATGGCGTGAGTATCTACGATATTTCCAGTCCCGCGAAGACCAGGTTGCTGACCTCTCTGGTGTGCCCTGGCGGGCAGGGTGATGTGTCCGTGTATAAAAACCTGCTGTTCATGTCGGTGGAAATGCCCAATGGACGCCTCGATTGCGGCACAGAAGGCTTTCCGCCGGATCCTCCTCCGCCCGCCGGCGATGAAAAGGACAAAGATAAAAGAGAAAAAAAACGTCCCGTGCCGTCAGCGCAAAAGGACCGTTTCCGCGGCGTGAGAATCTTCGACATTTCCGATATCAGGAATCCCAGGCAAGTCGCGGCAGTGCAGACGTGCCGCGGATCACACACCCATACCCTGGTGGTCGATCCCAATGACAAAGACAATGTTTACATCTACGTCTCCGGCACATCGTTTGTGCGCCGGCCGGAAGAACTGCCTGGATGCTCAGGTGAAAAGCCGGAAACAGATCCCAACACAGCACTGTTTCGTATCGAGGTGATCAAGGTTCCGCTCGCTACCCCGCAGGACGCGAAAGTGGTGTCCAGCCCTCGGGTATTTATCGACGCCCGCACAGGCGCAATGAACGGCTTGAATAACGGCGGTACCCACGGCAAGAAGGGCCCGGAGAAGCCCAAGGACTCAGACCAGTGCCACGACATTACCGTGTATTCGGCCATCGGGCTGGCTGCGGGCGCATGTTCCGGAAATGGAATTCTGCTCGACATCAAGGACCCCGTACATCCCAAGCGCGTGGATGCAGTGAACGATCCCAACTATTCGTACTGGCATTCAGCTTCGTTCTCCAACGATGGGACCAAGGTCGTGTTTACGGACGAGTGGGGCGGTGGCCTGGGCCCGCGCTGCCGTCCGAACGATCCCAACAAGTGGGGCGCGGATGCAATCTTCGGTCTGAAAGACGACAAACTGACTTTCGAGAACTACTACAAGCTGCCGGCTGCGCAGGGTGACACAGAGAACTGCGTGGCCCACAACGGCTCGCTCATTCCCGTCCCCGGCCGTGATATCGAGGTGCAGGCCTGGTACCAGGGCGGCGTCTCCATCGTGGACTTTACAGACGCAGCGCATCCATTTGAAATTGCCTACTTTGACCGCGGGCCGATCGATCCCAAGGTCATGGTGCTGGGCGGCGAATGGTCGGCCTATTGGTACAACGGCTACATTTACGGTTCGGAGATTGCGCGCGGCCTGGACGTGTTTGAACTCACGCCGACCCAGTTCTTGACCCAGAACGAAATCGACGCGGCCAAGGCGGTTCGAGTCGCTGAGTTGAATGTGCAGAACCAGCAAAAGATCGAGTGGCCGGCAAAATTGATCGTCGCCAAGGCCTATGTGGACCAGTTGTCCCGGTCCCAAGCCCTGCCCTCAGACAGAATCGCAGTCCTGAAGAAGGCAATTCAAAGCGCAGAAAGTTCGCACTTGAGCAAGAGCAAGCTGGAGAAGTTGAAGAGCCTGGCGCCGTCCCTGGAAAAAGACGCCGGCACGGCAAAAAGCCCGGCAGATGCGACGCGGCTGCATGCCCTGGCTGAAATCCTGGAGCATCCGTCAGTGTAGGTTTTTAGTTTACCTCGAAGCGAAGCGAGAGGTCTCTACTACGTGGATGACTCTGTCGGGGTATTGTCTTCGCGACGGTTTGCAGGGCTGCGACCTCACAGATCGCAGACAAACACTGCTTCAGGAGAATTGATTTGTATCAGCACCAAGTGCCCCGGTGGGGCACTTACGTGAACCAGAAACTCATCTGCGTCTCCAGACATTGAGTTTATCCCGCCACTTGAGTCCGCTGCTACAATGCGCGCATGGCCGCCAACGCTGCCAATCAGAGCTCGCCCCATTTGCGCCAGGCAACCAGCCCCGATCTATGGACCGTCGTTGCCATCGCCCTTGTAGCCACAGTGATTGCAGACTTGATCCACGAAGGACTTGGTCATGGAGGCATGTGCCTGGCCACCGGCGGGCGACCGTTGGCTCTTTCCACTGTGCACTTCGAGTGTAGCGCGGATACCCGTTGGGTCGCTGCGGGAGGGACGCTCGCCAATCTGGTATTTGGAGCGCTGTTCTGGGCAGCCGCCCGCGCGGTCAAGCAATCGGCGCCATGGCGTTACTTCTTCTGGCTGCTCATGACTGTCAATTTGTTTCAGGCCGGCGGATATTTTTTGTTCTCGGGCATAGGCAACATCGGCGACTGGGCGGCGGTCACCGAGGGATGGCAGCCGGCGTGGGCGTGGCGCGTGGGACTCACTGCGCTGGGAGCAGTTACCTATTTCGTTTTGTTTGTCCCTTTTTCCGTGCGCGAACTGCGTCCGCTTTTGGGAAAGGAGGCGGAGGTCCGTGTACGCCACGCGCGACAGCTCACACTCGTGCCGTATCTCGCTGCAGGGATCCTCTCCTGCATTGCCGGCGCGCTGAATCCGGTGGGGCCGCTGTTGATTCTCATCTCCGCAGCGGCTGCTTCATTCGGCGGAAACTCCGGTCTGGCCTGGATGTCGAACCTCCTCTATGGCGCTAAAATCCCCAGAAGCGAATTCCTGCTGCCCGAAATCAAACGCAGCCTGGGCTGGATCATCGCGGCAGCAGTCCTGGCAATAGTCTTCATCGCCGTCCTGGGCCCCGGCCTGAAGTTTCATTAGGTTGGGAACATTCGCCCAGTCCATCCGCCGGTGGAAGCCCACGCTTGAATTTACTTGCCCGCATCCGCTGCCAGACTATCCCGGGAAACCTGCTTCCCATGAATCCAGATTGTGACGATGCTGTCGTACGCCTCTACACTTTCCAGTGGCGATTTCTTCAGCAGCACCAGGTTCGCTATTTTCCCTGGCTCAATGGTTCCGACCTGCGAATCGATCTTGAACTCTCTCGCATTGTTGATGGTGGCAGCCTTGAAAATCTGTTCGAGTGACATGCCGGCCTTTTTAAGTTGCTGCATCTCCAGATAGCCGTTCAGTCCCGGTAAATTCCCGTAGGTCGGAGCCGAGGGAGTGTCCGTGCCAAAGAGGAAGTTGGCATCTCTTTGCACCAGGTAGTCAACCACCAGGCGCACGCGCCGGAGAAGGCCGGCGTCGAATCCTTCCAGCACAGCTGCGTCAGGCCCATCGCCATCATAGACTTCTTTCTTGAACCATTTGCCCTGGGGAGAGTTGAACCACTTCAGCATTTCCGCAGGAATGACCTTGGGAAATTACAGGCATGGTCAGGTATTGGGGATCGAAATAGGCGCGCAATCCGCTGATGACTTGGATCGTCGCTTGGTAGCCAATCCTCTTGTCCACGATGCCATCCAGAAGGCTCTTGATTTCGGCCGGGAGTCCGGACTGGTTTTCGAGCTTCCCCCAGTTCCACATGCCATGTGCGATTACTTCCACATTGCTATCGACGGCAAATTTCTGGGCTTCAAATGAGTTGGCGTGCATCATGAGCACCAGGCCGGCTTGGGTCGCCTGCTTGCGAATCTCTGCGACGGTATCAGCGCTGATGACAGGCAGGTTCCTGTCCCGCCCAAAGCCGCGCTCGAAGTAGGTTTTCACGCAGATCCCGCCGGAGTTCTTCACTTTGGCGACCGCTGCCGCTGGGGTGTGATCTTGCGGCTTGTATTCCGGAGGCGTGTTGGCGGCCTGCCCAGCATCGTAGATAAAGTTGGGAAACAATTGGAAGCGTGTTGCTGGCGGCGCAAACGACATCGGATATCCATTGGCGACAGGCAAAGACTGCCCGCAGTCATACAAATCGGGATGCAGTGGGGCTTTCCTGAATTCATCCAGCGCTTGGCCATCGACCACAGCCAGATCCACCAGCGCGGTGTAACCGAAGTAAAGATAGGAATGCGGGAGTTGCTTGAGGTATTCACGGATCATCGCCGGCTTTTCTGCCTCCGCACCCAGGCTCACCTCGTACGGCACGCCGGGAACAGCAGCCAGATGGACGTGCGAGTCGATGAGGCCCGGAATAAGAAATTGCCCCTTTCCGGAAACCACAATTGCGCCTGCAGGCTTCTTTGTCCTTTTTCCCCGCTCCACCCTGACAATGCGTCCGTCTTCGATCAGCACGTTTCCCTGTTCAATGTGATCGAGCTTCTCCGGCGAGATGATCGTGACGTCAGTGATCCAGATTCGGCTGACCCGCTCACTGGTAGCGGCGCCGGCAAAGACCGCAACCGGCAAAAGCAGCGTAAACACAACGGCGAACAACTTCACACCTACTCCTTATCCAAAGGATGGTTTTGGGTTGCTCTTCCAGCCACGAATCCCCTCGTGAAATCCATATAGCTGGCCGACAAACCGGCGGCAACTCCCAGCTGCAATAGTAGATCATCTCGGCCTGGAATCTTTAACACAGTCGGGTCCTGCTCTCGATGAACCGAAGCCCCCTGCCCGGGACATTGGCGATCACGGCGATTGCCAGCAATGGCCCCTGTATCGACCAGGTGTAAGTCGCAGGTTTTCCGATCACGCGCGATCACCCGATCACCAGATCACCCGATTATTTCACCCCGCCGCTGGCCCAGCTATGGCTGTTTCTTCAGCCAGCACGCATTCTGACTTTACGCAATCGTGATGAACAGCGTCGTCAAATCCTTTCTCAATCAGCATCTGCACGTGGCTGGCTTCAAAGTTCAGCAGTCCTAGCAGGCTGCCCAGCTCTTCCTGGGGATGATAACGATGGATCGTCACCAACTGCAGTGGAGTGCCGTCCGAGCGGGTGAATCCGGCAAGTTTCAGCAATTCGAGTTTGCGGTTTTCGGGTTCGCCGCGAAGGGCCTGCGAGATCGCCTTCAGGCCGCGATTGATGCGGCGCGTTGCAGCGATGGCCGCGTTGATTCTCCCGGCGCCCATCACCGTCATCATGCGGTCAAAGGTTTCCATGGTATTCAACAAGACCGTATTGGGCACATGTCTCAATTGTGGGTCCATATAAATCATGTGCACCGTAGAAGCCCCCAGCCTCAGTGCCGGCTCCAGGGGAGTATTCAACAAGACTCCGCCGTCGACCCAGGGCTCATTGTGAATGGGTACGGCAGGAAAGAATCCCGGAACGGCGGCTGAAGCGGCAATGAACAGGTGTCCCAGTTCGTCGGACATGCGCTGGTTGTCGATGATTTCCAGATTGCCTGTGCCCCAGTTAGTCGCCGCAATGACCAGCTTGATGAGTGAATTCCTTATTTTTGAGAGCTCAACTGTCTCCCGAATGAGCTTTACCAGCGGCTCCATGACAAAGAAGCTGCTCATATCAACCAGTGCGATCACCTTGTCCTGAAGGCTATGTTTGGTGTCAGCGGAGAAAAGCGCGGCCCGTCGCGCCCAATCCTGGGCCAGAAATGCGCTGTCTTCGCCCAATCGAGTAAGCATCCGCGCGGGATCGCGCAGAAAACACCTCGGGTCCAGGAACTCTACTGGGTTTGCGCGCAGGCGGTAAACGCCATTTTCGCAGTTGTCTCCAGCGATGCGATTGCGCCAGACTTTTTCCAGCTCCTGGATTGCGGGAAGCCATTCGCCACTGTGGCGCGACAACAGGAAGGCAGCATTGAAAGCACCGGCCGAAGTGCCGCAAACTGCAGAAATCTGCGGTAGACCGCTGGCGCAGGGAACAAAGCCGCCAGTCAATCCCTTCAGAATACCAACCTCATAGGCAGCGTAGGCCCCGCCTCCAGACAAGACTACGGCATGCACCGGATGTTCGCCCTGCTCCATGAAGTTCCATTATGGGAGACAAACTTGTCAGGTAGTTTTGCGTTTCAAAGCCGGTAGCATGCTCCGGTGTGCCGGGACTGGTTAAATTAAATGAGTACAATCGCACTCCCGCCATCTGCTCGAACGAGGTGGCCTGGCGTTGCCAATCTTCAAAGTCAGGCAGAGAAATCGACAGGCGAGGCGTCTGCGCATTGTTCTGCCAGACGATGACCAGGCGATCCGGATCGTGGTAGGGCAAAGGGGCCAGCATCACACCCTGGACAACGCTGAAGATGGCCGTGTTCGCGCCGATGCCAAGGGCAAGTGTGAGCACAGCTACGGCGGTGAAGCCCGGACTTCGTCGAAACATCCTCAGCCCGTAGCGCACATCTGACCATAGTGTTTCCAGCCAGGAGCCGCCGCGTTCCTGGCGGCACTCCTCTTTGAATCGCTCCAGCCCGCCGAACTCGATGCCCGCGCGACGAATGGCTTCGGCCCGAGACAGGCCTGAGCGCTCCAGATCTTCCGCGCGCTTTTCAATATGGGAACGCAGTTCCTCTTCAAGGTCTTCGCTCATGCGCGAGCGATGAAAGAGCGTAACCACCAGCGAGCGAAGAGAGGCGAGGATTTTCAAGCGGTTCCACTCCTAATCTAATTAGGAGTCTACTAGAAGTCGGCCGAAGTTGCCAGGCAGAGCAGGGTGGTGGTGACGGGGTCCCCCAATTACCGTTAAGTTAAGAAAAAGAGGGTGTTGCTGCCCGAATGTCGGCCTTGTCGTTGCACCCCTTAACCCTAAGCGCCTTGTGGGGCCGCTTACCTGAACCAGATACTCTGGTACATCAGGTGGCTTCAAAAACTAAGCTAGAGAATCGAGAACGAAAAGAACCACAAAGACCAGCCCGCGATAGCAGGCGGAACCTACTAAGCCCACACCGTGAGGTGTGGGGAGGGTAGGTTAACGAGTTCGAGCCCCGGGTCGGGGCGGCACGTCTTGTTCACAGTGGTAGGTTCAAGTCTCTTGGAGAGGGCATCGACTGAAAAGAATTCTCTCTTCCACTCTGCCGATCTGTTCCGGCGTGCTGTGAAAGCCTTGCGCGTAGCTCCTGATTTCGGAGCGAAGCGCTTAAAACTATTGCTGAAAAATACTTAGCTTGGAATCATTGACTTGTCAAAACTGGGCAGTTCGAATCCCGTTCTCCCCGGCAGAAAATTTCGCCTTTAAATTCAGTAAGTTAGTAACACACCCTTGCTGAGGCTTTCTGCGATTATGAGAGCTTAAGTTATTTACTTCCTGAGTCTTAGGAGCGGTTCGAAACTAACTGATGAGAGCTATGGGCCCTCGAGACTATTTACAGCGGCGACAGGATCAATTTCGAGCGCAAT
>DATDGH010000416.1:0-3322 GCA_036522215.1 Candidatus Angelobacter sp.
CAACCGGTGCCCGTTATATATACTGTCGCGCCGGCAACAAACCTCACTTTACTTTCTTCTCCTTCTCCCCGATCTCCGCGCTCACCGGTCTTCCCGCGCTCGAGGATAAGGAGTTTTTCATTGCGCGGGCATGGCAGTCCAGGCAACATCTCATCAGCTTGGCTCTAAGCCGATTCATCCGGCTGGTCAGAGCGCCGGAATCGCTTCCCAAGGCTGCCGCCAGCTTTCGTCTACGCTCCTCCAGATTACGGTTCTCGGCGGGATAGTATTCCAGGATCAACCAGCGCTGCTCGGGTTTCAGGCCTTCCATGCATTGCAGGAAACAACGCAGCTTCCGGTCGGCATCAATTCCCTGCAACACGGTGCGTTCAGGATCTTCATCACTTTCGCGGAAGTCCTGGTCCTCGGCTAAGTGCGTGGTGGCCGAAGTCCTGCGGTAGTTTTCCATTCGCACATATCGCGCAACCCCAATGGCAAACTCGGCAACGTTTCTAATCTCGTAAGAATCGGGCTTCTTCGCAACTTCGTCCAGCACCTTGTCAGCCAGGGCTTCGGCATCGGAATGAGGCTGGTTTTTCAAAAAGAACCTCATGAGTTGGCGGCGCAACGCTTCATACGCTTCCGACGCGCGCGCGGGGTTGGGATCCAGACGCCCCAACAACCGATGAAAGTCCTCCGGCAACAGCTCCCGTTTCTGCCTCGGATCGCGATCCATAGTCCCGTACAACAAGCGCTGCAGAATCTAATCCTAGTGTGGTCGGCCTATCTCCATTCTCCTTGAATCACAAATCCCGCCCAATAATAAGGTTGACTCCAGCGGTCCTGCTTCCGGACCTCCATCTGCGCCCAACGCAACGCCGCCGCTGGCCGCAAACCATCCTGTTCCATGGCCTTGTAAAAGTGGCGCATCAGCTCGGCTGTGGCGGCATCATCCACGCTCCACAGGCTGGCAACGACCTGGCTGGCCCCGGCGTACATGAATCCCCGCGTCAACCCGACCAAGCCTTCTTCCTGGACGTCTTTTCCTAAGGCCGTTTCACACGCGCTCAGTACTACCAGATCGGCCGACAGATTCAAGTTGTAAACATCCTCCAATCCAAGAAACCCACTTTGCGGTCTTCCTTGAGGATCTACGAGCGAAAACACAAGGCCCGATAATTCAGGATGCTCACTGTTCAATAAGGCGTGGGTGGCAAAGTGAAGCACACGATACTGCGAGAGATCAGGGCTGACTGCGGTCGCGCGACTGGCTCGAAAATCCAGCGCTGCCATTCCCTGGCCTTTGGGAGTGACGGACAAAATCGCTTTGGCTTCTCGGCGGGAAAATGGCAGCCGCGGCAGATAGGGTCCTCCCCGCCGCAACAGACCAAAATCGGCTGCCGAACGCGTCAGTAGCGCAGCCGAATCAACCACGGCTCTCTCTTGACCATATGGTTCATCTTTTACGGTGCGCTCTGTTGTGAGGCTGGCTCGGGACGGATTTCGGCCCGCTACTCCCACTACTCTGGCATCATTCTGGGCAAAAACCGGATCGGCCAGCACGGCCACCGCCTTGGGCGCCTTTTTGCGCGTTGCTACCTCTCGTCGCAGGGTTGCGAGTACTGAGGCTGACGGAAGGTTAATGATTTCGTGCTCCGCCACCAAAGGCACAGGATCTTGCGCCAAACCCGCGTCGAGTGAATCCGGACTCGATAAAGCTGCAAAAGGGATATACTGCAATGCGCCATCGCTGACGATGAGCAGGCGCTTACTTTTCAGTTGGGATGCTACCGGTCCCAGGATGGTTCGGCTTAACTGCGCCAACACGCTCGCGGAATTCTTCTCCGCCTTGCGCAAACGAACCTGCCGTTGCAGCGTGCTCTCCTGGGGAACAATACGGTTTTGCGCGGTCCAAACCTGGTAAATCTGCCGCGCCATCGCTTCAATCTCCGTTTTGCGCGGAAGCTCATAGGCTGCAACGGAATCTGAAGTCACCGCAAAAACATAGCTTCGTTCTTCTCCCAGCGAGTACTCAAGGAGCACAGTGCCGTCGTCCAACACCTGCTGCTGGACCTGCCTCACCGTGAGCGCTTGCGGCTGGGTCAGAGCGGCATAGTTCGAGCCGGAGTTTCTGATCTGGGCTTCCACGTCATCATATTTTGCGAGTAATTCGCTGATCTCCTTATCCGCGATGGCAGCCTCTTGGCCGCGCTGCAGGCGGAGATTCGCCTTGGCAGCAATGGCTTCGCGCAAGCCCCTTTCCTGCCGCAGCAACGAGGCATCAGCGCCTCTACCTATTTCCACATGCCCGGCGCCCAGCGTTTCCAGCAAGGTACGAGCACGCCAACGCTCCAGCACATGAAAGGCTTGCTCGAAATCCTTCTGCCCCACAAGCAGGTCAATATATTCGTGATAAAGCGCGGCACTCTTGGCGCGGAAGTGAGAACGGACCAACTCTGTCCCACCCAAATTGGAGGCAAATCTCTCTACAATCTCGAGAGACTGCTGATACAGCTTCCCTGCTTCCTCGACACGATTAGTCCGCCGCAAGATGCCAGCGAGAGCAGCCATCGGCTCCGCACGCGCGGGGTATCGCGTATCGAGCTTCTCGAAAGCATTAAGCGATTCGCGATAACGCTTCTCCGCCTCGGCCAAATCCCCTTGCGCACTCGCCACATCTCCAAGATCATAATTGGACTTCGATTCCGACGAGAGACCCCAACTTGATTTCCGGTGAATGTCTTGCGCTTTTAGGAACAGCTCTTCGGCTTCAAGGTAACGTCCGCGAGCGAGCATGATCCGTCCAAGCAGGCCCTTATTAAAGGCTGCAGCATCACTGGCTGGCGACGCCTTGTCCGTAATTGCCAAAGCCCGCCTGGCGTAGAGTTCAGCCTTTGCAAGATCGCCTTGCTCCTGTGCTATCTCGGTGAGACTGGCGAGTGTGGCTGACGCCCAGATGCTGCCTGGACTGATCCTGATGATGATTTCCAGCGCTTTGCTGTAACACTTGGCGGCCCGCGCAAGATCGTCGCGCAGTCGAAGGATTAATCCGAGATCGGCCAGGCTAAGAGCAACCTCCTCGCCGCCCGGTGCAAGTTTCTCCCGGATAGCTAGCGCCCGACGCGCGCGCTCCTCGGCTGCGGCCAGATCGCCCCTTTCAATCAGGGCCTTGGACCAATAACTAAGGCTCTCAGCCAGAGCAGAGCCTCCAGGGGCAAGCTTTTCTTGAATGGCAAGTGCCTGTGTGAGCCGCTCCTCTGCCGCTGTCGGATCACCAGCTTGCAACGGCACGAATGCGGACTCTTTGAGCGTATTAGCCAAAATGAGGCTGCCAGGAACCAGC
>DATDGH010000417.1:0-9066 GCA_036522215.1 Candidatus Angelobacter sp.
ATTTGAGCCGCGTTCCACCCATGAAATCATGGGAATGCGATTGCTGGTTTTAGCTGCCTGTGGCGGCCTGGCCCTGGCGGGCATTGCCGCTCGCTCCTGGCGAGTCATCCGCGCAACCAGCCAGGCCCGGCAAAACTGGCGCTCGCATTCCCGGCGCGTTCAGCCGGAAGGTGTTCAGGTCCCGGTCTATTGTGCCGACGGCCCTTGCCCGTTGCTGGCAGTGACCGGAGTGTTTCGGCCGGAGATTTTCGTGGCAACCACCGTAACCCAGAGCCTCTCCGTCAATGAGCTTTCAGCCGCCCTGGCTCATGAGCTGGCCCACGTGAGTTCCCGGGACAACCTGAAGCAGATGGTTTTGAAGATTACCCGGCCCCCGCAGTGGCTCAATCCGTTTCGCCACAGCGACGTTGCCTGGCTCAAAGCCTCTGAAGTGGCCGCCGACGAAGGCGCCCTTGCCCGCGGCGCTTCCGCGCTGGATTTGTCCGCGGCCCTGATCAAGGTTGGGCAATTGGGACGGCAGGCGCCGCTGAACAGCGCCATCGCCGCCTCTCATCTTCTTCCCGAGACGGCAGAGTCGTGCATAGCCGTCCGCGTGATGCATCTGGAAAGACTGCTGAAGGGCGAAGGTGATCCCACTCGCGTGCGCAACAGTCACCACAACAGAAACTGGCCCATCCTCTCGCTGGCTTTGCTGGTGATCAGCTACGCCGTTTGCGTAAACGCAATCCTGCCCTGGATGCACGAAGCCCTGGAACTGCTCGTCCGCTAAGGTTTTTTGTCTTTTGAGTTTACCTCGAATCCCGCCCGGCGGGAGAGAGTCCCTACCCCCTGATAATCACATCGGAATGCCATTTTGAAAGGTCACACTATTTCTGAAAATGTTATAAAGGTTAAAGCATTTTTATAGTTGGTGTAGACCGACCTCTTCCAACCATGCCAACGATGCGGCCAACCTCCAGCCCACGAGGTTTGCGGGCTGAATGCTGAGTGCTGACTGCTAATTACTGAATCTAATCCATCATGACCATCGAAGATTACCGTCGCTTTTACGCTGAGGAAATCAGCTTTGTCGCCAACCTCAACTCGCCCGCTTTGATTGAAGCATTTGCGAAGACACCGCGAGAGAAGTTTTTAGGCCCGGGACCATGGCAGGTCGGCTCTCCCGAAGCAAGAGCGCTGGCAGCGTTGGGATTGGGACAAGCAAGCTACATCACTGTGGATAATCCTCAGCATCTCTATCACAACCTGATTGTGGTGATCGACGCCGCACGCGAGCTCAATAACGGCCAGCCTAGTGCCCTGGCCCGCTGGATTGATGCGCTGGATTTGAAGCCCGGCAACCGTGTCTACCATCTGGGCAGCGGAGTCGGATACTACACGGCGATCATCGCCGAGATGGTTGGACCCGGCGGGAGTGTTGTGGCCAGTGAGGTGGATCCGGGCCTGGCGGAGCGGGCACAAAATAACCTGGCAGAATACAAGAACGTCACGGTTCACGCGGGGGACGGCGCTACATTCGATCCTGGCGAATGCGACGCCATGCTGATCAATGCCGGAGTCACACTGCCTCATGCATTGTGGCTTGACCGGCTGGGTGACGGCGGCCGTCTGGTGGTGCCCATCACCATGGCTACCAGCAAGACCCTGGGCACGGGCTCGATGGCCAAAATCGTTCGCCACTTGGATCGCTTCTCCGTGCAGGGAGTTGGTCCGGTTGCCATCTTTTCCTGCACTAGCCTGCGCGATCCCGAAATGGAAGCTGCGTTGCGCAAGGGGCTCACCACACAGACGCTGTTTAAGGTGAAGTCATTGCGTCGCGACGCCCACGATGCAGTAGAAAGCTGCGTCGTACACGGATCCGGCATGTGCCTGAGCATCCTTGAACCGGGAGCAGCTCAGGAGCCCAGCAACTCCGCCGCTGTCAACGCGTAAATTCCCGCACACTGCACCACGCGCTCGATAGGCACAAACTCGTTCGGCCCATGCGATACCGTAAGCAGTCCTGGTCCGTAGGCAAATGCCGGTATCCCCGCCACGGCATAAAAGCGCGTCTCCAGCAGCCCCGGACACATCTCGACTTGCGGCTCGCGGCCGGTGACCTCCTGAATGCTGCGTGTCAGAACTGCCTCCAGCGGAGTGCCCGCCGCAGTGGCGGAAGAGCCCTCTTCCTGCAGGATATCGATTGCCAGGTCAATTCCCCCGACGCGAGCCTGTTCCAAAACCGAAAACAGCCGTTGCTTTTCCTGCTGCAAACTTTCTTCCGGATTGATCCGGCGATCGATGGTGAACCAAGCCTGCTCCGGAACTGCGTTGAAGTTGGTCCCTGCCTCGGAGCGGCCGCCAATCATCAGGATGGACCGGCGCGCCGCGTCGGGAGTCAAGTGGAAGCTGCTAAAGCGAGCCTCCACCTCTTTCTTCAACTCCTGTACAGCCTGCACCACCGTCAGCATCTGTTCAAAGGCATTTACTCCTTCGTGTTGCCGTCCCACGTGCGCGGTCTTGCCCTTGACTGCAACTAGCAGAGTGATGGCGCCCCGATTCGCATTCCAGACCGCGCCGCCCGTTGGCTCCGGAGTCAGCATGCCCATTGCGTTTTTTCCCAGCACACCTTGTTCCGCCAAATAGCGAGAGCCGCGCGGACCGGCGGTCTCCTCATCAGGAACAAAGACCAGTCCGATCCTCCCATGAAGCGGGAGTCCGCTTTCCTCGAGCGCTTTTGCTGCGAAGACCATTGCCGCCAGGCCGCTCTTCATGTCAGAGGATCCCCGGCCAAAAAGATTTTCGCCTTTCACTCGGGGCTCAAACTGGGTGGCACTCTGGGCCGGCACTACATCGTAATGCCCGCTGAAATACAGCGTGCGCTCACCTCGGCCGGCAAAACTCAGAATGCAATCGCCGGCCACTTGTGTATCAGTAAATCCCAGCTGGTTGAGTTGTCGCAGAATCAGCTCTCGGGCCTGGGCGTAGCAATTACCGGGAGGATTCTCCGTAGGGATGGCGATGAGTTGCTGCGTGAAGCTGACAATAGCATCGCGGAAGCCGCGCACGCGATCCAGCAGCTCAACTCTCAAGCTCGATGCTGGCGTAACCGGTTCCATCAAATGATCTTAGACCTCAGGGCTCGGTCTGCGTTGTGAGGGTTAGGGCTTGGTTGGTAGTTGCTTTTACCTTTGCTTTTTACTAACTACTACGGCGGAGCCGCCTTTCCATTCCTAGCATTCCTTCGTGTCCTCGCTTCTCCTCCGCGTCCTCCGTGGTCAGGTTTTGGCTTTTGCCTTTGCTTTTGCTTTTTGATTCTGCTTTTGCTTCTCCCTTCAATTCTTCTCCGTGTAACTCGGTGTCTCCGTGCCTCCGTGGTGAGGTTTCGGCTTTGCTTTTGCCTTTGCCTTTGCCTTTGCTAACTACTAAATACTAACTACTAATTACTGCTTCATCACAAACTTACCATCGTCAATCGGAACATTCTGCTGCACCTGATCAAGCTGAATGGTAAAGCGCCCCCGTGGCGGACGCGCTATAGTCCAGCAATAAGCAATTTTCACCCCACCCCCGGCATCACGATAATCGCCGTAATCAATCTGCGTAGGAAGCCGCCCAAGAGGAGTTTCCGCGTATCGCACCAGGCGCACCAGTAGTCCTGACTCTTTGTCAAAGTACAGGCGCACCGGGGGCTGGCCCGGCTGCAAAGCAAAAACCATGTTGGCTTCGCGGTCCTTTATTTTTTCTGACTGCCCGACGCGAAGCTGGGTAAAGATCTGCTTGATCCGCAGAGCGAAATTGAATTCAGCATCCAGCTTCACCGCTTCACTGTTGGCGGAATCCAGCTTAGTCGGCGCCCCTGTGGTGCTGCCCAACCATGCGGTCGTGCCGTCGAAAGAGGTGATACTGTCTCCCTTGGGCGAATGCATGAATGACATTCGCCTGTTTGGGGCTTTGGCAAACAAGTCGATGGGAAACTGCGGCCCATTGGCGACCGATATTGTGCCTTTCATCACGCGGCTGGTGATTTTCTCGAGCGCTTCCGCGCCGCCCAGTGCCTGGATGTATTTGCTGATCACCTCATCGGCGGTCGGCCCCTGCTCTGCCTTCGCCGCTCCGGTGTCAGCCTTTTCCGGCTTCGGCTCCTCCTCCGCCACCACGGGGATAGCGATGGGCTCGTGCCTCCCTTGATGGCAGGTGTTGCACGTCACCTTGGTGCGTCCTTCGAAGTTTTCCTTGTTGATGGCCATCATCATCTGCATCATCTGGCGCGCAGTCCGCTTGGTCTTCTTTTCATCTTTCTCATAAGCCTCTACGTGGCAGAAGGTGCAATCGACTCCCAGAGAAGCGGTGATGAATGTCATGGTGAATAACAGTTGATCGGCTGGAATGCCCTTGAGCACCTGGATGTTCTTATAGACCTGCTCGGTGGTTTTTGCAGCCGGCCCATTCTGCGCCGGTTGCGCCGTCTGCCTCGATTGCCCGGAGAGTCCTGCGACCATCCAGAAAAATCCCAGCGCCATTACAGTCAGGAAACAAGCTGCTCTCATCCATCGATTGCTCACGAGAAAGGTCCCCTTGTTTGTGAAATGCAGGCAAAAAAGTGTAACAAACGCGCCCGTGCAGGGATGAAAGACCTTAGCCGCGAATCCGCCACGGCGAGACAGGTTCACGCGAACGAACGCGAATAAAACCAGCAAAGATTCACCCTTTCGGTAATATTCGCGAAAAGCGTGTAACTTCCGTACTTCCGCGCATGTGATTGAAAACTCACCAGATCTTCGTTTCGGATTGGAGGATTCGTTCGGCTTTCGTTCCGCAACGGGGAGCCGCGAATCCGCTCGGCGGCCGCCGATCTGTGGATTGGGGATTGCGCAAATAACAAAAACGGAACCCACGGCGCGCCGTTTTTCGCTCGTAAACCGTAGAAAAGCGGCTTTTTTCGAAAAGAGGGGGTGATTCCGCGATTCCGCGAGAACCTACGCCAATTGGGCGAAAACCGCTCGCGGAACGCCTCGCGGAACGCAATTCCTAGCGGCTAGGAAACCTTTTGATCCAGTAATCAGCAGTCAGCAGTCAGCCCGCAACCGTCTCAGGCTGAAGAGTTGCAGCATCGTTGGCATGGTCACGAAATCGGTTTACGGTAATTATGAAACGGCTCTAAACTACAACGCAGACCTCTCCCAATGCACGTCCGTAGGGAAAAGTTTAGCTTCTTCGCTCGGCGAACCTGAGCTCGACTCAGAATGGTCGGTGATGCTGCGGTTTAGATCAAGAGCAGTTCCTTCTCCCGCAGGGCGGGATCAGGATTTCGGCTGGCGGCCCGTACGCCGCCAAAGCGCCTCAACTTCGCGCAACAATTCATCTGGTTCCCGAGGGCTGGGTACACTTCTCCCGATGCACGCGCGATCCTGTTAACGCGCGTGCACACACTTCTCCCCTGCGTATTCAGCTACGCTTCAAGTCCCTGGGTTAAACCCACGGCTTTCAATATTCAGTTGTCAAAGATCAAAATACTGCGGCAGCCCCTGGGGGCTCCATCTTTAGTAGAACATGTTTTTTGTTATGTTGTCAAGTTTATAATTTAGATTGATTTATATGTTGTTAATAGATGTGGCCGAGGCCACAGTCAAGCAACTGGACACGATGGACGGAATGGACGGGATGGACGCAAAGGCAGTAGTTACAGCAGCATGGCAAGCCTAAAAATACTGGAATGACGTCGATTTCATTCCCCAGGGGCTGTAAGCCCGCATTTTTTAGGCCATGAGCGGCACGGCAAGAGCTTGCGGAAAAAGTCAAAATCATTTGTTTAAGGCGCTCCGCTTCCGCTGCGCGGCAGCCTGCGGCAGCAAGGGATGAGTGCCGCACCTCCGGTGCTAGGAAGAGATTCTTGTTTTCCTATGTCCCAGCCTTTGGAGCAAAGGCTCCTGTTTCAGGCTGGGCTAACCTCTTTTCACGCCGACGGCGTCTTCGCGACCGTCGGCCATGCGAGGCAGCCTGGAAGACTATAGGGGCTTCCCGCCCTTTTTGTTGGCACCATAGAAGAGGCAGAGGCTTCTTAAAGAAGGGCGGGATTCAGGATAAACTCAACATCAGTCAAACCCGCAAGTTTTCGCGGTTTCGAGCCACAAGCGTTGGGCGTTGGCGTCGTTTTGCGCTTCTGTGCTGGGAACTATGGCGCGGCATTTGTGGAAGTACTCACCGGTTACGCCCGCCACCTCTGGCGAGGATGCGAGGTAAACCAGCGTTTCTGCGCCTTGCTGGGGAGAGAGCGCAAACAGCTTGGCTATGCGGACAACAACGGAGAACCATCCGCCACTTTCGTCGGCGAAGCGAGTAGAGACGAAGCCGGGATGCAGAGAGTTGGCCGTGACTCCGGTACCGGCGAGACGCCGGGCGAGTTCGCGGGTGAAGAGAATATTGCAGAGCTTGGATCGGCTATAGACCTTGAATCCGCGAAAAGATTTGGAGGACTGAAGGTCGTCGAAGTCCAGCTTGGCCGATTCGTGGGCGTCCGAGGCAGTGTTCACAATCCTGGCCGGGGCTGAGCCAGCCAGCCGCTCCCGGAGGCCGTGAGTCAAAACAAAATAAGAAACGTGGTTCAAGGCGAAGGTGCGCTCCAGGCCGTCTTCCGTCAGCTGGCGAGAGCCGAACATGGCGCCGGCGTTGTTGATCAGGACGTCGATGTGCGGTTCGGCTGCTGCGATTTCTGATGCGACCCGCTTCATCTCGCTGATGCGGGAGAGATCAGCGTAGTGAATGGTGTGAGTGATGCCGGGAGAGAGATCGCGCAGACGCTTCATGGCGGCCTCGCCGCGTTCGCGGCTGCGTGCCACCTGGACGATGCGCGCGCCCATTCCCGCCAGCTTCTCCGCCGCTACCTGGCCGATACCGGAGGTTGCGCCAGTAATGACGATGGTTTTCATAAAACAGTAATTAGTAATTAGTAGTTAGTAATTAGCCAAGTCAAATTCAAAACCAAAAGCAAAGCAAAAGCAAAGGCTAAAGCAAAACCCAACTCAAACCCGCTTGGCCGCGAATCGCCGCGAACAACGCGAATCAAGAAGAATCGGGTAACCTCCACCCCGCAATACCGTTCACTTAACGAGAGATTGAATCTTGCTGGTTATTAGGTAAGTCGCAAAAGCACGAATGGCGGTGTTACCCAATGATCCTCCTGGCTCCAGTACGATCAGATCATGATCGAGGTCAGTCGAAGCTTGCAGGAGGATTTTGGCCTGAGCAGAGACCAAGCAGCATCCACTTAGGCAAGTAAAGACAAGGGCCGGCAGCAAGTCTCAATAGCGTGTCTGCCAATGGCATTGGAATGAGAACGCACGCATCCAGGACAACGAGGAAATTTTCCGTCACTCGTCCTGGCCGCCTTCAGGAAACCTGTTCTTCTCATAGAGGCCGGATTCAAACGCCTGGCGAGAGAGACGATTGAGGGCAGCTTGCCGTTCGTGCTCGCGCTTCCGCACAAATTGCAGGACGTCGCGCAAATACACCCGCCTTTGATTCCCGACGCGATGATGGGCCATTGCTCCCGTTTCAAGTAGCTTGATGAAAAACGGTCTGGACATTCCAAGTATGTGCGCGGCGCGTTGCGTGGTTATGGCTTGACTGTCTGGAATCAGAGTCACTGCTCTCCCCTTGGCCATGATCTCGACCGCTCTTTTCAGCACTTCCTGCACAGCTTTTGGGAGTCTAATCTTCTCGCCAGAGCCACTAATCAGGGTGGTTGAACCACGCTCAAGCAGGCGCTCAAGTTTTTGAATATCTTCCTGCTTACTCTCGAATACTGTGATCTCTTTTGCAGCTAACGCCATTCTTCCAGCTTATCACAATATTCGAAATAATTGAAATACTCGAAATAATCGAAAATACGTTCAATCCATTCATGCGAGAAATCTGGGGTACAAAGCCTGCCCTTCTGCAAAGGGCTTGACGCTTCACCCACTGCTTTCCCCTAAGATTGTAACGATGCTGCGCCAGTTGGACGGTCTGAGGTCTTGCTGTTTGTTCTTGGGTTCAGCTTTCAGGCAGCAGCTAAATTAGAAGCCAGAAGCTACCGCCTCAAAATCATATTCTCCGGATCAAGCACAATGTCTTTGGTTCCAGCCGGGGCTGTGAATTGGAAATCGGTCTTTGGCTCATCGACAAAGACGAAGGCCAGAAAATGCTGGTTGCCGTCTTTGTCCACGGCGTAGAGCGGCACGGCAGTCACCATGTCTTTGGCGGCGCCATCTTCGCGAACGGTCCCGGTCACGTGCACCGTCCCGGCACTGGGCGCAATACGGGGATTGTCCAGGGAGAACTGGGGAATCGAGGCGCCGTTGACCCAGCTATCGAAGAACCAATCCAGGGATTTCTGGCCTTCATAAAAAAGTGCCGGCGGCAGCACCTGCTCAAAGGCGCGTTGAAGGTCCTGGGTGGAAATCTTCCCATTGGGAGACATGGACAGCGCATTTTTCAGGGCGGCGAAGAAAAGAGCATCATCGTCCTTTCCTCCGGCCAGCCGCAGCATGCTGCGCAGCATGTGACACAGCCAGGTGCCGCGTCCATAAAGGACATTCTCATACGCGTCAGGAAACTTGGAAGAGGTGAGCCGCGCCCCCAGGGTGACCGGACCGGCATCGCCCAGCATGCCGTTGGCGTTCTGGCGCAGCAACTGCTTGCGATAGTGGTCCAGCACCAATTTCATTTTGGACGGATCTTCGCGCTCCAGCATCAGGGCCGCACAGTAGTTGGCCAGGGCCTCGATGATCCATTCGTCGCGGTAGGACTCCCATTCCACCGCGTCGCCCCACCATTGGTGGGCGATTTCATGGGCCAGCATCATCCGGCTCATCAGCAGTTCGGCAAACGGATCGCGGATGTTCAGTGCGGTGCGTTCCGCCGGTGTGAGAAAGGCCAGGCTGGAAAGATAGATCAGGCCGGGCCACGACTGGCTCAACAGCGCCGGCAGTTGCGAGATTTCCAGATGTGAGTAGGGAAAGGCGTCCAGTTCCGTCGAAAAAAACTGGAGGGTGGCCGCCGCTTGCTGGGCGATTCTCTGCACTTCTTTGGCCGGATCGGGATGGA
>DATDGH010000418.1:0-6920 GCA_036522215.1 Candidatus Angelobacter sp.
GGGAAGCAACAGCCCGATCACTTCCCACTGTTCATCTCTCAACAGCTTCTGCCGCTTCTTCATGACAGAAGCTCAACCCTTAACTGCCTCATACATAAGTACCTAGTGTGAGGCCGAACCTATTTTTGAAACACGCTCTAATTACTAATTACTGATTCTTCAGCGCCTCAATCGGATCCGCAGACGCCGCGCGGATTGCTGGAAGCACGGATGCCAGCAGCGCCATAAGAATCATCAACAGCACACTCCCTGTGTAGATAACTGGGTCCGTGGCGCTGACTTTAAACAGGAAAGAACTCACCAGGCGTGAGGCTGCCAGCGATCCGAGCACACCCAGGCCGCAGCCCAGGAGCGCCAGTTTCGCGCCCGAAACCAACACCAGCCGCGCGATGCCGCCGCGCTGCGAGCCCAGCGCCATGCGGATGGCCATCTCTTTAGTCCGCAGCGAAACAGAGAACGCCACCACCGCATAAATTCCGATGAGCGCCAGCAGCAGAGCACCCGCTGCAAACGCCGTGGTCAGATCAGTATTGAAGCGGCGGGGCGCTTCCACGCTGGAGATCACATCATCCATGGGCTGCACCTGGTGCAGAGCCAGTAGCGGATCGATCTCGGCGATAGTTGAGCGCAGGATCTGAGTCATCTGCTCCGGAGGAAGCGATGAACGTAGGGTGATGTATCCGGATCCGGGGGCGGAAATATCCCCCGCCGCATCGGGACGAAAGAGGATTCCCGGCTGCTCCGCAGACATATACCACTGATCCTCGTTGGGCTCATCGCGGGAACCCAACTTGGTATCGGCCACAACACCGACCACAGTTGCCCAGGGCAAGGGATTCCGCGGATTGCCCGCGTGCATCCGCTTTCCTATGGCAGACTGGCCCGGCCAGCAGTGCTTGGCCATGGTCTGATTGACCACCATCACCAGCAAGGAGTTGGAGCGGTCATCCTGGGTAAAAGTCCTGCCTTCCAGCACAGGGATGTCCATGGCTCGGAAATAATCGCCATAAGTGATGCTGAATTGAGCGAACTCAAGCTTCCAGTCTTTGGCTGCAACACCATCAATCGTGTAGCCGGCCTTCGCTGAAGCTCCGGTTGAGGGCAGAGCGCTGGTGAGGCCGGCGGCGACTACTGCCGGCTTGCTCGAAAGCTGATCTATAACAGAGCGGTTGAAGTTTTCCACCGAAGCTCCAGCGGAGTATTGCCTGGATGGAAGCTGATAGCTCGCCACCAGCACATGGTCAGGAGTGAAACCAGGATCGACCGCGCGCATCTTCTGAAAGCTGCGCAGGAAGGCGCCCGATACAGTAAGCAGCACCAGGGCAATGCCGATCTCCGATACCACCAATGCCGAGCGCAACCACGCGTGACTGGAACCGCCAATGCCGGTTCGAGATCCTTCCTTGAGGCTCTCCACCAGGTTGGTTCGCAGGGCCGCAAATGCGGGCGCAAGACTACAAAGAATCCCGCTCGTCAGCGCCAGCACCAGCGCGAATATGCCAACCACCGCGTTTATGGAAATAGAATTGATGCGCGGCATCGACTCCGGCAGAAGATGCAAGACCAGGCGTATGGCAGCAGAGGCAAATGCCAGTCCCAACAATCCTCCAGTCACGCTGAGCAGCAGGCCTTCAAATATGGATTCTCGAAGAATGACTCCGGCGCGCGCGCCCAAAGCCAGCCGAACCGCATATTCACGTCGCCTCCGGATTGCCCGCACCAGCAGCAAACCGGCCACGTTGCCACACGCAATCAGCAGGACCACGGCCACGGCGAAAAGCAGGCTGCTCAGTAGCGGCCTGGTCTGCGCAACAAAATATTCACGCAGCAGCCTGACGTCCCCCTGGATGCGAATGGCACGGATGCTGGCGGGAAAATTCTGCATGGTCAATTTGGCCACGCGGTCCGCATCGTTGGCCGCCTGAGAGCGAGTAACTCCGTCCTTCAGGCGCGCGACCATGTGAAATCCCCAATAGCCGGCGTTCTCATCGGAAAGTTCAGTAGGCGTCAAGCTCATGGGCACCCAGAGCTGCACCTGGTCGAAGTGCCCTGGCTGAAGAGGAAACTCAAAATCGCGGGGCATCACGCCGATAATCGAGTAGGACTTGCGGCTGAGAACAATGGAGCTGCCGAGCACGTGAGGATCGAGATGGTAGCGGTCCCGCCACAAGGCATAACTGATCACCGCCAGCTGCTGGTGGCCGTCCTCTTCCTCTTGCGTAAACGTGCGGCCCAGGATAGGACTCACGCCCAGCGTGGAGAACATGCTGGTGGTAAGGCGTTCAGCCTGCACCGCCTCCGGAACTGCTCCGCCTGAAAGTTCATAACTGATGCCGATGAAAGCGCCCATCGAGGAAAAAGCGCTGGTTGCGCTGGAGTAGGTGCCGATCTCGCGTGGACTTACGGGCAGATTTGATGTATTCCCCGTTCCACGTCCAACGTGGTCCCCCAGAATAACCAGGCGCTCAGGAACGGCAAATGGAAGCGGGCGGAGCAGGACCCCTTCCACCAGCGAGAAGATGGCCGTCGTGGCCCCGATCCCAAGAGCCAGGGTGAGGATGACTGTCAAACTGAAGCCAGGCGATTTGCGCAGCTGGCGAAACGCGAAGCGGAGATTCTGTGCGAATGCGGGCATTGCTTTTGATTTTCAATTACCCAATTACAAATTACCCAATTACCAAATTCTCAGCGAGAACAGCACCGCCTGCATCGCAACGAAAACAAAATTCTCATAATCGTTGGCATAACGGTCTAGTGCCTTGTTAGTTTACCTCGAAGCCAGCCGTCCCTGCCGCCTCATAGTCGCATCCGCTCAAAGGGCTAGGTCGCGCAATTTCTTTGAGCCGGTTCGGCTGGCGACAATCCGCGCGCCACTCTTCAGGACCACTTCGACGCGGCTGGCGTCATGCGGCTCAATCGACGTCACATATTCAAGGTTAATGAGGTGGGAGCGATGGATTCTGAGGAAATTTGCTCCTTTGAGCTCCTCTTCCAGCTCGGACAATCGAACGCTGACCAGATACTGTTTGGCCACCGAACAGACCGTCACGTAGTCATCGGCTCCTTGTACGTGCTCCAGGTCGGCCAGCGGAATGGGAACGATGCGGTTGCCATCGCGGACGAAGATTCTTGAAAGCGCATGTGGCGGTTGCAGCGACTCTCTTGCCCGGGACAACAAGGGCGCCGCTGTTCCATTGAGCGCCGCCTGCACCCGGCTCAGCACACGCTCAATCCGATCACGTCCGAATGGTTTCAGCAGATAGTCAAGAGCGCCAAGCTCGAATGCTGTTACCGCATATTGGTCGTGGGCCGTGGTGAAGATCACCTTGGGCTCATAGTCAAGCTGCTCCAGAACCTCCAGTCCAGTGGCGCCGGGCATCACGATATCGAGAAACACCAGATCAGGGCGATGCTGATTGGCCAGCGCGACGGCGGTTTTGCCATCGTGGGCCTCGTGCAGCGGCCCGGTCCAGCCCAGGCTGCGCAGATGCTCCCGCAGACTGCGGCGAGCCAGTGGCTCATCGTCGGCAATCAGAACAGAGCCCTTCATAAGCGCTTACCTGCCTGCTCCTGCTCCACTACCTTGTGACTCTTTTCTAAGTCATTTAGAATCAATGCTACCTTACCTGCACAACGACGATGGTGCGACTTGGTTTTCCGATGACCCGATGCCCCGACGACCCGATGCCCCGATTGCCTCCACGAGTGATGCAGCCGAAAGTCACACACTATTCAATCCGGCCAAACCGGTGATGGGGCTACCTCGAGGAAGGAACTTCAAAACATGCCTCAAAGCCTTCCGCGCCGGCACGAAGACGCAGATCGGCCGAAGAACCAAATGCCGCCTGCAGCCGCTCGCGCAAAGAACGCAACCCAAAATGGTGCGACTGGCCGTGGTCAGCGCCGTTCCCGGGGCCATCGTCGCGAATACTTACCGTGAGCCGGCCATCGCGGCAGGAACACTTGATCCAGATTGATCCTCCCTCCGGCCGAATGGAGATGGCATGCCGTACGGCATTCTCAGCCAGGGTCTGCATGGAGAATGGAGGAATATCGAAGTTGGATGCCTCGGGATCAATCTGCACCTCTACCGTCAGCCGGTCCTCATAGCGGAGTTGCTCGAATGCCAGATAGCGCCGCGTGAAATCATATTCCTCAGAAAACTCCACCAACTCCCGGCCGTCTTCCTTAAGTGCATACCGCAGCATGTCTCCCAGGCGCTCAATAGCTCCTTCCGCCATGTCAGGACGAAACTTCACCAGGCCGGCAAGAGTGTGCAGCGCGTTGAACAGGAAATGCGGATTCAGCCGGGCGCGAACCGCATCCAGACGCGCCGCAGACGCCAGCGCCTCCGCGCGGGCAGCGAGCATCTCCTTTTCCTGCAAACGATTCCTTGTCTGGATGGAGTAGGAAACGCCCGCGAATATTGTGTAAAACCACATTCCCGTCAAAAGCTGCCGGCAAATAATCGGCCACGACCAGAAACCCGGCACGGCGCTTCCACGGCGCAAGGACTCAAGACCATAGATCGCAACCGTCCATAGGGCTGCGTACAGGACGGCAAAGAAGAGCTGCAGCAGATAGAAGTTCAGCGAAAACCCCAGCGGAATTGGCCGGCCCCGGCAAATATGCCAGACAGCGATTCCCAGCAGCCCCGCGCTTCCCATCGAAATCAGGCTGGGTAGAAGAATCGCGGAAAACCGGTCGTGCGTGAGCGACATGGCAAAAAGAACCCAGAGCGCGAAGAACGGCAGCCATGCGGCCAGGGCGATGGCACAGCGCTGGATTACCTTGCGGACCATTTCGCTCAGATTATCTCAACTTCTCCCAGCCCCGGTTCACCATTGACCGAAAGAATCTGCTGGTTCGCCGAAAGCTGGTAGCTCGAGCCTGCTTGCCGGTCTAGTTTTCCTGGTGCAAGAGAGGAGATCGAGACATGACGCTACTGCATTCGCATTCCGCTAAGCACGTGCAAAGAGTGCTGGCTATGCTGCTCACTGTTCTGGCCATGGTTCTGAACGCAACTGCGGCTGATAAATCTCGTGAACAGGTCATCAAAATCGTTGCCCAGGTACAACGGGCTGACTACGAAGGCGACCGCGCTGCCCTGAAGCGTCTTTACGCCGATCTGGCTCCCTTTGCGCAGAAGAAGGAACTTGCATCCCGAGTGCGATATTGGCGCGGCTTTGCCCTCTGGCGCATGGCGATCAATGGGTTTAATGACAAGGTTGACCCGAAAGAACTGGAAGAGAATCTGAAGCAGGCGATAGATGAATTCGAAGCCTCTGCCGGGCTCGATCCGGATTTTCCCGATGCCAAGATTGGCGCCGCCTCCTGCCTGGGGGTCCTGGCTTTTATGCACAGGACGGACCAGGCCCAACTCCAGGCCTATATTGCCAGAATCGCGCCGCTGGTAAAGGCGGTTCAAGCATCTTCACCTGAGAACCCGCGCTTGTACTGGATTCTCGGGCCAGTGTATTGGAATCGCCCGGCGGAAAATGGTGGTGGCCCGGCCAAAGCCATTGAAAACTACAACCAGGGTCTGGATGCAATACGGAAAAACAAAACCACTGCGGTGGATCCGCTTGACCCATCGTGGGGAGAGCCGGAGTTGCTGATGAGCCTGGCCTGGTCAACCCTCAACCAACCTGCCCCGGATCCCGAAGCCGCCGAAAAATATGCAAACTCAGCGCTGGCGCTGGTCCCCTACTGGCACTACGTCCGTGACATCCTGTTGCCCCAAATCCGAAAGGCCCGCGAGAAACCTGATTGAGTTTGGCTGATACCGGGGGTGTTCCGCTTTTAATCGTCTCCGTAGTCTCGGGTGTTCTCAGTGTTTGATTTTGGTTGTGCTTTCCCAATCCTTTGTTTTTCTACATGCCTCAGTGCCTCCGTAGCATACTACTGATGCTCGATCTCTTCTTTTTTTGCGCAAAGTTTCATCCCCTTTTCTTCGTAGTTTTTAAATTCGCGTTGTTCGCGTTAATTCGCGGCTAAATGGTTTTGATCTGCGGCCATCTGCGAAAATCTGCGGCTAATTTGGTTGTGTCTCCACTACGCCAAAAATTCCTTGACATCGCAAAAGTGTATAGAGTATACATACACAATACACGAACGATGCTCCCCGAATCTATCGGAAAA
Organism: Candidatus Angelobacter sp.; assembly: GCA_036522215.1. GTDB lineage: Bacteria > Acidobacteriota > Terriglobia > Terriglobales > Acidobacteriaceae > Angelobacter. The sequence goes on from DATDGH010000418.1 coordinate 6,142, forward strand.
GGGTGCTGATGGATTCGGGGAATTTATTCCCAGCGGGCGAACTGGACACTGAAATCGACATTGAAGCTCGCTAAAAGCGAGACAGGAAAGGTGTGCCTATGGCAAGGATGACAAATAAAACCATCAAGCAAGTTTTAGTGGTGGGTGCGATTGTCGCGATTGTGAAGCTTGTGATGATCAAGATGGGCTGGCATCCGCCGTCGTTGCTGGCCGTCGGCATCAATCATTTCGACTATGACGTTGAGTGGAACCGGGTAACCCCGGCGCTGGTCCTTTGGGTCACATTCTCCGTGTACTGGACGATTGCGTCTCGGAACTCAGCGCAAACTAAGAACTCCGAATCGTGGGTATCGACGGTTTTCCATCAGTTGGTCCTGAACGCTGCAGTGGTGCTGCTCTTCTGGCCGGCGCCAGGACTCAAGGGCTGGTTTCTGCCGCAGCGTTTTCATTTTCTTGTAGCCATTGGCGCGATCATTCAGGCCGGATTCATTTTGCTGGCAGTCTGGGCGCGACGCCATCTGGGAAGCAACTGGGCCGCAGAAGTCAGAATCGGAATAGACCACCAATTGGTTCGTAGCGGACCGTACCGGCTGCTGCGCCACCCCATCTATACAGCCATGCTGGGCATGTTCCTGGGGACAGCCATCGCCTCCAGCCAATATCACGCCCTGCTCGGATTGGTCATCCTGGTGCTGGCTTACCTGCGAAAAACCCGGCTGGAAGAACAGATTCTCTCGCAGACTTTCGGCACTGACTACGCTGTTTACCGCCGTAACACC
>DATDGH010000419.1:0-2697 GCA_036522215.1 Candidatus Angelobacter sp.
CTACGACGTGCTGCACTCCTACATGGGCTACCGCACATGCTATTACCGTTGCTTCTCGATCGGGTACGCGCCGCGCGTGATGGTGGACGCCTACAAGCGCTGCCGCGATTATCTGGATGTGGCCATAGCGCTGGTTCGTCCGGGCCGCACCACTGCGGAGATCGCCGCCGTATGGCCGAAAGCCCAGGAATTTGGTTTTCCAAACGAAGAAGCGTGCTTCGCGCTCCAATACGGCCACGGAATCGGACTGGCCATCTGGGAGAAGCCGGTCATCAGCCGGTTGGTCTCGTTCGATCATCCCTGTGAAATCAAGCCGGGCATGGTATTCGCTCTGGAAACGTTTTGGCCTTCAACTGACGGATGGAGTGCCGCGCGCATTGAGGAAGAGATCGTGGTTACTGAGACCGGACACGAGGTCATCACCCGCTTCCCGGCCGAGGAGCTGCTGGTGGCGGGAAAACATTACATGACTGTGAACGGCCCGTTGCCGGCGATCCGTGACAATGATGTCAACGACAGATGGCAGGTAGTCAATCTGCTCGAAGCCAGGGCCAAGAACCAAGGAGTCAAAGTTTAGCCCTGCCATCGGTTTGAGCCGGATTGAATTTCCTGTGATTCCCGGCGGATCTGATCGTGGCGGCAATCGGGTCATCAGAACATCCAGGAAGAATGCAACAAAGCCGAGGAATTCCCGGCTTTCTGAACATTATGGCTATCAGCATCGTCATGCCAGCTCTTGAGCTGGCTCAAGAAAACGGCACGGTTGTTTCCTGGCAGAAGAAGGAAGGCGAGCGTGTAGTCAAAGGCGAACCGTTGCTGGAGGTGGAAACCGACAAGGCACTGGTTGAGATTGAGTCTCCCGGAGATGGCGTTCTGGGAGGGGTGAAGGCACGCGCGGGAGATGTGATAGCCGTAGGTACGGTGATTGGATGGATTCTAAACCCGGGGGAAGCCGTCCCAGCCGGGCCACCTGAGCTGGTTCCTTCGGGAAGAGACGGATCGCGGCAGCAGACTCGTAAAATTCCGCGTGCAGTGGACGGCGCCGAAGAGCGCATTGCACTCCGCCCAAGAATTTCTCCCAAAGCCCGCCAACTCGCTCGCGAGCACCACGTTAATATTGTCGAGCTGCGTGGCTCCGGCCCGGGCGGGGAAATATTGGCGTCTGACATTCTGGAAGAGGCAAGAGCGCAGAGCGGCATTGCCGCCACGAATTTCGAAAAGCTGAGCGCGGTGGGGAAGCTCATGGCTGAGCGCACGACCCAGAGCTGGACCAGCGTGCCGCACTTTTTTGTGACCCGGGAGCTGGATGCCAGTGCACTGGTGAAAGAACGTGAGCGTTTGACGCAAACCCTGGAGCAAGCCCGGGGTGTGCGGCCCACGTACACTGATTTGCTGATTGCGCTGTCCGCGCGGGTCCTGGTGCAGCATCCCCGGATGTACGCGAGTTGGGCGGGTGAAGGTGTCCGTCTCAACCCGGAAGTGAATATCGGTGTGGCCATTGCCGTCAAAGATGGCGTGGTATCCGCTGTGATACACGGCGCCGCAGGATTGGATGTTGGGGAGATCGCACTCAGGCAAAAGCATGTTACCGAGCAGGCCAGGTTGGGGCGTTTACGACCTGCGGACATCACGGGCGCGACCTTTACTATCAGCAATCTTGGCATGTACGGAGTGGATGCTTTCAGCGCAATCATTCAACCGCCGCAAGCTGCGATTCTGGCAGTGGGACGAATCGCCGACCGCGTGGTCGCAGTAGACGGTCGTCCTGTCGTCCGGCCGTTCACGACTTTAACGCTCTCCTGCGACCACCGTGTGGTGGATGGCGCCCGCGCTGGGGCCTTTTTGCACGACTTGTCGCAGGCGATTCTTGAACCTGAAAAGTGGCTCCAATGATGGGCCGCACGGCAGCGAGCGACAGCGGAAATCCAAGGCAGGGGTTGCCAATCGCAGGGTAACCGGTATCTCTGGAGGAAGATTAGAAATGTCTATTGTAAGCATCAATCCGGCAACCGGGCAGGTGATGAAAACCTTCGAGCCTCTGTCAGATTCCCAGATTGATGAAAAGCTGCAACGAGCGGCCCGAGCCTTTTCCACGTACCGGAAGGCGCCATTCGCAGAGCGAGCGCGGATGATGGTGAAGGCTGCCGATATTCTTGAGAATGAACGCGAGCCCCTCGGCAGATTGATGACGGCGGAGATGGGTAAACCGTTTCGGTCCGCGGTTGAAGAAGCACGCAAATGCGCCTGGGCGTGCCGCTATTATGCCGAGAAGGCAGAAGCTTTTCTCGCCGATGAAGTAGTGCAGACCGACGCCAGCCGCAGCTACATCCACTATCAACCGCTGGGACCGATATTGGCTGTGATGCCTTGGAATTTCCCCTTTTGGCAGGTATTCCGCTTTGTCGCGCCTGCTTTGATGGCGGGTAATACGGCGCTCCTGAAGCACGCCTCTAACGTTCCCCAATGCGCAATCAAGATCGAGGAGCTGCTGTGCCGGGCGGGATTTCCGGAAGGAATTTTCCAGACGCTCCTGGTCGGTTCGGAAAAGGTGGATGGAATTCTGGATGACCCGCGCGTGGTAGCTGCAACTCTCACCGGCAGTGAGGGAGCTGGAATCCAGGTGGGTATTTCGGCGGCCAAGCGGATCAAAAAGGTGGTGCTGGAGCTAGGCGGCAGCGATCCTTTTGTCGTCATGCC
>DATDGH010000420.1:0-8105 GCA_036522215.1 Candidatus Angelobacter sp.
AGACGGTCTCCGCAAGCAAGGCTATCAGGTACAGGCAAAGGAGGTGGGCGGCTCACAGTGTTTCACCGTCCTTCCTCCTGATAGTTCCAAATACACCTCAGTGCTGGTAGGAACAAGCTGCGGGCGAGAAAAGGGACCATACAGCGTCTCGGTCAAGGTGGGCGCCACCGGTCCGAATGACGTGGCCTCCATGGAAAAAGTCGCGGCCCTCACCGAGAAAGCGGCATCGCGCGTGCCGCCGTTGTAGCAGAGATTGTTCGCAGTGCGGCCCGCGCCGCAACCAAAACGCAACATCCACCACGGAGGCACGGAGACACGGAGTTGCACGGAGACACAGAAAAGAACTTGACAAGAAAAATCAAAGGCAAAATCTCAACAGAAAGAGCGTCGAGGAAACACAGGAGGACACGGAAAACTGTGAACACTCAAGAATTCGTCGCGGTTTGACACGAACCTGACTATTAGCATTGCAGATTTCAAAAGCAAAGAAAAAGAAATGAAGAGAGGAAAAGCAATGAACCATCAGACCTTTAGAGCAATCGTTACCTGTCTCACTCGAAGAATTTGCGGGAAACAGAGGACACGGTTACGCACCATCGCCCTCGCGCTCCTGCTTCCACTGATCGGCACAACCCCCCTGGCAGCCCAGGGCAACTGCCAAGCGGTTGACGACGCCACGAACAAGATGTACGCCACCCCCACTCACCTCTACACCACGATGGACAACATCAAGAATGAGATGATCTACGTCGGCGGGACTATCTACGATAAGGTCAGCGGGAAATGGGCCCGCAGCCAGGTAACTATGCAGCAAGTGATGAAGTTCGAGCAGGATAACCGGCAACACAGCAAGTACACCTGCCGTTATCTACGCGATGAGGCGGTCAACGGTGAAGCCGCGGCGGTGTACAGCACGCACGCCGAGAGGAGCGATCTGGCGGTAAAATCCGATGGGCAAATCTGGATTTCCAAAACCCGGGGGCTGCCCCTGCGCCACGAGGGAGACATAGACTTGGGTGGCGGCAGCAAAAAGCATGAGTCCACGCGCTACGAATACGCAAACGTTCAGCCGCCCCTGTGAGCCGGGTCGCTACGCCGAGGGCCTAGCTCATAAAGCCTCTAACTGCTGTCCATCGTTTTGGTCGTGTTTGCGATCGGGACACACCTTTGCTGGAACTGCTCTAGCCAGGCTACAGCAACACTGGTTTTGCTCTAAGCCCCGAACTTCCTGGCTGCCTTCTCACACATAATCGAACAACGTCATAAACCCAAAGTCCATGTGTAACTGCTGGTGGCAATGGAACAGGGTGAGACCCGGATTGTTGGCTACAAAATCCACTGCAATTTCCTGGTAGCCACCCAGCATGACTACATCTTTCATGATGCCCGCAGTCTGAGTCCCCGCCAGATTAGTCAGCTCGAAGCTATGCCGGTGCAAATGGATGGGATGAAGATCGTCACTCTCATTGCGCATGTGGATGCGATAACGCCGGCCCTGCTTGAGATGAAATGAAGCAGGGGTCATGGTATTGGACATGGGGTACGAGTTGCCATTGATGGTCCAGCGGTTGAAGCCTTCCACTGCGGCATTGTCTTTGGCAAAGGTCATCTCGAAAGTCTCATCGGGGGCGGGTGCGCTCGCGCCTGGTTTGGAAAACTTTGTGTAGTTCCAGCGGAATTTGGGTGGAGCAATCCATTGGGCTTTTGCTTTGCTACGCTGTCCCGCGTATTCCACCACGATACCCATGCCGTGGCGGCGGTCATCATCATCCGTGTCCCCCAGAATCCAAACTCCCGGGTGGTTCATCTTCACCATGGCCGAGACGCGCTCGGCGGCGCCGATCCACAAGACCGGAACTAGCGCAGGATTCGGAACCGGATTCCCATCCAGCGCGACTACCTGGAAGGAGTGGCCGGGCAGGGCGAGACTGCGAATCTCAGTGGCGCTTCCGTTCAAAACATGCAGCAGGACGCGCTCACCCTGCTTCACCCGGATAGGTTCTCCGTGCCCCAGCATGCGACCGTTGATAGTGAACGAGCCGTACCCGACTTCGTAGCCTTTCGGCATGCCCTTGGCCATCGACGCCTTCATCGCCGACTCGCCCTTTTCCTCCAGCGCCTTCACCTTGGTTGCCGGTGAGAGAACGTCCTGGGGCATGTCTCCGCCGCGACTGAAGGTTGGCTCGAATTCCTTCAAAACCAGGAACACCTCCCGGTCGTAGTTTCCCAGTTCATGCTTCGGCTCAACGTAGACATGCCCCACCTGACCGCTGTACTGGCCGGCGGCAAGATCGGCTCCGGCCCGATTGTGGGTATGGTAGAAGCGATAGCCGGAAGGACCCGGCACAAAGGAGATTCGGCGTTTGCCGTGAGCAGGCACAAACGGAGTGCCCTCCTCAGCGGCGCCATCAACATCCACGGGGATGGTTTGCCCGTGCCAATGCAATTGTTCCGGCGCATCTGTTTCATTCAAGATATCGACTGCCACCTGCTGCCCCTCCTTGAAGCGAAGGAGAGGCCCGGGAAACTGGCCGTTGTATGTGGTGGTGGAAATGATCTTCCTGGGCGATATCTCGACCGGGCTGGCGCCGATCCGGATGGTGTAATCGGCGGGGCCGTCTGGACTTTGGCTGGGAGCAGTGGCGTCCTGGTCAGCGGAAGCCGATTGAGCAAACCCTGATAGCATCAACGTCCCACCCGCCACCACGCCTGCTGTCTTCAGGAAATGACGCCGGGAGATCATGACTCCAAATATAAAGGAGCGGCCAGGTGCACTCCAGCGCTCCGGCTCCCGGTCCCTAGGTAATTGTGCTTATTGAGGGGCTAATGAGGCTAGGGCTGTGGCTCGAAGACGCGGCAGGCGACGTTCCAAAAGCAGGAATTTTAAAAAAGAAAATTCCCGAGTGTCTCCTGATCCGCTATTATTTACGGCAGTCAATTCTGGGGCCGTTGGGGGCCCGTAAGCCGTTAAAGACTTCGCTGGAAGGCTATTTCAAGTAAAACCATTTGCGGTCTTATATTTCTTCTGTTTAAGGAGCCTCAAGTATGTCTCGACTGTTGCGCGGTCCAGCGTTGTTTCTCTTTCTTGTCCTGATTTCCGCCCTGCCCACCCTGGCGCAGATTGCATCGCCGAATAACCCTGCACTTCAGGTGTTGCAGAAGCATGTGCGCCCCGTCGTTGCCAATGCGCAAGTTGTGCCGATGGGGACACTCCCGCTCACCCAGCGCATGAAGCTGGCCATCATGCTGCCGCTCCGTAACCAGGGCGAACTGACCAGCTTGTTGGGCCGGCTCAGTGATCCATCCAGCCCTGATTACCATCATTTTCTCAGTGTGGACCAATTCACCGAACAGTTTGGCCCGACCGTGCAGGACTATCAAGCGGTGATCGATTTCGCCAAAGCCAATGGTTTTGACGTGACCGACACGCCGGCGAATCGGCTGCTGGTGGATGTGGAGGGCTCGGTCGCGCAAATCCAGCAGGCTTTCCACGTGTCGATGAGGGTGTATCAGCATCCCAAGGAAAACCGCACTTTCTATTCGCCGGATCGTGAGCCCTCGCTGGCTCTAAGCGTGCCGGTGTGGCATATTGCCGGCCTGAATGATTTCTCCATACCGCGCCCCAAGATCAAGCAATTAGCAGTGGGGCAGGCTATACACAGCAATGCTGGAGGCTCAGGTCCGCAGGGTGCTTTCCGTCCTTCGGACATGCGCGCAGCCTACTATGGCGGAACCGCTCTCACCGGCAGCGGCCAGTCGGTCGCGATGGTGGAATTTGACGGCTACAACATGGCTGATGTGACGGGTGACATGGGCGGTCAAACGATCAACGTGCCCATCGTCAACGTGCTGATTGACGGCGCCAGTGCCGGTTCCGATGGCAACGATGGCGAACAGGCGCTAGACATCGCGCAGGCGATTGGCATGGCCCCGGGACTCTCCTCAGTTCGTGTTTATATTGCGCCCATTACCACTTCCATCGGTGTGGGTGACGTGGACATGTTCAACAGAATGGCCACCGACAACATTTCCAAATCCATAAGCTGCTCCTGGGGTTGGAATCCTGCTGATACGGCGCAAAACGATCCCATCTTCCAGCAGTTTCAGGCCCAGGGTCAGACCCTCTTCGTGGCTTCCGGGGATTCGGGCGCCTATACCGGATCGAACGCCACGGATTTCAGTTTTCCGGCTGAAGATGTTTTCGTAAGCGCTGTTGGCGGAACCGACTTGACCACGAACGGAGCTGGCGGCCCATGGGCGGCAGAAACAGCGTGGCCGAACAGCGGCGGCGGTCCTGCAGACGATGGCTTCGCTCTTCCTAGCTGGCAGTCCGGGGTTGCCAGTACGTCCAACGGAGGTTCGACGACCATCCGCAATTTGCCGGACGTGGCCGCCGAAGCCAATTTCGACAACATCTTGTGCAATAACGGAACTTGCACCTTCAACCAAACTGGCGGCACAAGTTATGCTGCGCCGCGCTGGGCCGGCTTCATTGCGCTGGTCAATCAGCAGTCTGTGGCCGGCGGCAACTCAACGGTTGGTTTCATCAATCCGGCCATCTATGCGATCGGGAAAAGCACCAGCTTCACCAGTGACTTCCACGACATCACCAGCGGGAATAACAACAACGGCCGTGGACAATCGTTTAATGCCGTGGCAGGTTATGACTTGGTGACCGGATGGGGAAGCCCTAACGGCCAGAACCTAATCAACGCCTTGGCTGGATCAGCCACGCCTGACTTCAGCCTTTCAGCATCCCCGGCCAGCGTGAGCGTTACGCAAGGCAGCAACGCCAGCAGCACGGTGACGGTTACTCCGTCGGGCGGCTTCACAGGAAGCGTCAGCCTGTCTGCTTCAGGCCTGCCGAGCGGCGTTACCGCCACCTTCGGAACCAATCCAACCACGTCCACCAGTAGTGTGACGTTCACGGCAAGCGCGACTGCGACCACCGGGACTTCGACGGTGACCATCACCGGAACATCCGGCAGCCTCACTCATACCACCACGATTACGCTCACGGTGAATCCTGCGGGTGGTACCCCCAATTTCACCATCTCGGCTTCGCCATCCACTCTTAGCGTCACCCGGGGTACATCAGGCCATTACACGGTGACCGTGACAGGGACGAACGGGTTTGCCGGGACAGTAAGCCTGAGCGTCAGCGGATTAGGATCGCGCGTAACCGCGAGATTCAGTCCGACTTCAGTTACCGGTTCCGGAACCTCAACTCTCACGATAACGGTTAGCAGCAGGGCAACAAGAGGAAACCGCGCACTAACCATCACTGGAACGAGTGGCAGTTTGAGTCATTCAACCGGCGTGACCCTGACCATCCGATAGTTGCTAGAAACAACAGAACGGCCAACACCCGGCTCGGAAAACGAGCCGGGTTTTCTTTCTTCGGGCGACAAAAAATGCTTCTCGTTGCAAACGGCTAAGTCATTACGCCACGGCGCCTAAGTGTAAATACGGATGGTCGAGGTCGGGCAGGTTACTCACGGCCGGCACATCTGGCAGGCGGTGTGCCGGAACGGGAATAAAACAGACCAAAAAATAGCGGGCAACCAAAAATAAGATTCCAGAGTCTCTCCTGATCCAGTATTATTTACGGTCACCACAGGGCCGCAAGGGGGCCCGTGAGCCGCTCTTAGCTCATTTCGCCACGGTCGATGTGCGTCGGCCGTCAAAAGCTGGAAAGCAAGGGTTTCAGGCTGTCCGATTACCGAACGACAATTCAGTCTGGACCAGGGGTTCTGGGGAAGTTATTGTGAGTGGCAGGATTGCGGTCTAATATTTTCTTGAATTTTTTGGGGTGGGGGTTCAACCGTCTTCATTGCAAGGCAAGGAAGGTTCATTCAAATCCACAAGGAGCCTAAAGCATGTCCCGATTGTTGCGCGGTTCAGCGTTGTTTCTGTTGATTGTCCTGATTTCCTCCCTGCCAACCCTGGCGCAGAGCGGAAATAATTCCCAACAACCTCCTGCGGCCGGAAATTCGACCCAGGCTCTCCCAGTATTTAATGTCATCCAGCACGGCGTTCCATGGCGAGCTCCCATCACCAGCGGGCCGGTAGGGCAACAGGCCCCTCCGGGCGCCCACCTCACCTATTTTGGCGGCCCGGTGATTTCCAACGTTCACGTGGTGCAGGTACTGTACGGAAGCGGCTCATATAATGCACAGGTCGCAGGAACCAGCACGCCCAGCATGGGCAACTTCTTCAGCGATATCACCGGGACCAATAGCGGGTACGTCAGTTTGCTCACCCAGTACAACACCCCGGCATCTGGAGGCACGAATCAGACGATTGGGAATGGCACCTTTGACGGACTCTTTCAGATTACTCCGTCGGCAGCTAACAACGGCTCCACCATCGACGATACGCAGATCCAGGCGGAACTCCTGGCCCAGATCAGCGCCGGACACCTGCCGGCGCCAATTCTTGATGCCGCGGGCAATGTGAACACCGTCTATATGATCTACTTCCCCCCTGGAGTTACCATCACACAAGGCGGATCTCAAAGCTGCGTGGGGGGCGGTTTCTGCGCCTATCATGGCACCACGTCCAACACTTTTAACTCGAAGAATCTTCTTTACGGCGTGCAACCGGACATGCAGGCGGGCAGCGGTTGCGATGTAGGATGCGGCGCATCCTCGACCTTCGGCAACTACACCTCGGTTACCAGCCACGAATTGACAGAAGCGATTACGGACGCGGATGTCGGAATCGCAACCGTTTTCGGCCCGCCCCTGGCCTGGTATGACATGACCAATGGCGAAATTGGTGACATCTGCAACGCCCAGCAAGGCTCGTACACCGCCAACGGCACCACCTACACCATCCAGTTGGAATTCTCCAACTCTGCCAATAATTGCGTCCTGCCGCCGCCAGCGTCTTCTAACTTCACCCTGTCTGCTTCACCGTCCAGCGTGAGCGTTACGCAAGGCAGCAGCGGCAGCAGCACGATTACGGTTACGCCGTCAGGTGGGTTTACGGGCAGCGTGACTCTGTCCGCGTCGGGCTTGCCGGGTGGCGTTACTGCGAGCTTTGGAACCAACCCAACTACGTCCACCAGTTCTGTGACTTTCACGGCAAGCGCGACTGCGACCACCGGAACTTCGACGGTGACCATCACGGGAACTTCCGGCAGCCTCACTCATACCACCACAATCTCGCTGACGGTGAATGCTGCGGTAACTCCAAACTTCACGCTTTCGGCCTCGCCGAGCAGCCTGACCGTCGTCCAAGGTAACAGTGGCAACAGCACGATTACCGTCAGTCCTTCTGGTGGATTCACTGGCAGCGTGAGCTTGTCTGCGTCGGGCTTGCCGGGTGGCGTTACTGCGAGCTTTGGAACCAACCCAACTACGTCCACCAGTTCTGTGACTTTCACTGCAAGCGCGACTGCAACCACCGGGACTTCGACGGTGACCATCACAGGAACTTCCGGCAGCCTCACTCACACCACCACCATCTCGCTGACGGTGAATGCGGCGGCCACTCCCAACTTCTCGCTTTCGGCTTCGCCAGCGAGCCTGACCGTTAAGCAGGGGACCAGCGGCAGCAGCACAATCACGGTAACGGACTCGGGCGGATTCACTGGAGCTGTAACGCTCTCGAACTCGGCTCTACCCAGCGGCGTAACGGCTACGTTCGGAACGAATCCGACCACGTCCACGAGCGCTCTGACGTTTACGGCAAGCAGCACGGCGACTACAGGGACCAGCACCATCACCGTCACCGGAACGTCGGGCAGCCTGACTCACACCACAACCATCTCGTTGACCATCAGCTCGGCTGCGGCGCAGCAACTGCTGGGTAACCCGGGATTTGAAAATGGGAACAACACTGCTCCCTGGACGCTGACTCCGGCGGTGATCAACAACTCCTCGGCAGAGCCTCCGCACAGCGGCGCCTGGGATGCCTGGCTAGATGGCTACGGTACTACTCACACTGATACCGCGACACAGACGGTCACCATTCCCTCCACCGCAACTACCGCGACATTGAGTTTCTGGCTGCACATTGACACCGCGGAAACCACAACCACAACGGCGTTTGACACCTTGCAAGTGCAGGTGCTGAACAGCTCCAACACAGTGCTGGCG
>DATDGH010000421.1:0-5867 GCA_036522215.1 Candidatus Angelobacter sp.
ACAAAGCGATATTGCAAATTCAGCCGGAGGCGAGGTCGAAAGAACTTGATAAACTTCTGCCAAGACAGGCACAAGGGCAGTTGGTTGATTTTGTCCGACAAGCTACGCAAAAGAGTTGCAAGTGAACCAGCCATGGCTGAAGGTGAAAGCCCGGAGGTGATATGCGCAAATTCCTGTTGATTTTGCTACCGGTCATTTTTCTCTCAGCGCTGGCCTGCGCCCAGGACCAGGATGCGCCGAAGCGTGGACCATCCACGCCGGAGGAGCGCAAACGTTTTGTGGCGCTGGTGGAGAAACTGGAAAAATCTCCACTGGACCACAGCCTGCGCCCGGACGTTTTCTGGGCCGAGAGATGGCTCAACGATATTCCTGACATTAACGTAAGCGTTTGTCCTGCGCCGCTGGGCAGGTTCGTTGACGAGAACTACAAATATGCCGGGCAGATTTCCGTGCAATTTGCCTTCGGCATGGCCGCGTACCTGATACAGCACCCCGATAAGGTGGCGGACCGATCCGCGCAATACCTGGCCGGTGTGCAGGAAGCTTTGCGCACATATAAATCAATCCTGAAGAGTGAACCTCGCGCCCAATCCGCCGCGCTGGATCAACTCGTTGCCAAGGAAGCGGAAGGCACGCTGAGTGATTTCGTGCGGGATGCCGGCAAGGTCTGTGAGGACACACAGAAAAGCTGAGACGGACCGGGATATCTGGTGATCACATCACCTGAAGCTTTCACCCCCGGTTTTATCAGCGCAAATCAGTTGAATCAGTGTTATCCGTGGTAAGGTTTCTGGCCAGCGCTCCTTCTGCGGTAAAGTAATCCCTGATGAAAAAACTCCGCGTCGGTGTCCTCTTCGGCGGCCGCAGTGGCGAGCATGAGGTTTCCCTGCTCTCTGCCGCCTCCGTCTTAAAAGCCACCAACCAGGATAAGTATGAAGTCGTTCCCATCGGCATTACCAAGGCAGGACAATGGGTGAGCCCCGCGCATGCTGAAAAATTGCTGCGGGGAGAGAGTGCGCCGGAAGAGACTGGACGCCATCTGCGCGCTGGTGATCCGGAGACTACTGCCTCTGCTGCCGTCCTGGCCAGGGGTGAAGCGGTGATTGTGCCGCCGGTGCCGGAATCAGACTCGCTGGTGCCCTTTCAGAGCAAAGCACGCGCCGCCGATCATGGCATCAACGTGGACGTAATCTTTCCTGTGCTGCATGGCACATTTGGTGAAGATGGGACCATTCAGGGGTTGCTGGAGCTCGCGGAGATTCCCTATGTAGGAGCGGGCGTGCTCGGGTCCGCCGCCGGCATGGACAAGGACGTAATGAAGCGGCTGTTTGTTGCCGACGGCCTGCCCATTGTGAAACATGTCACCATCCTGCGTAGTCAATGGGAAGAGAATCAGGGCAAGTCTGCGCGCGCCATCGAACGCAAGTTGAAATATCCCATGTTTGTGAAGCCGGCGAACCTGGGTTCGTCCGTGGGCATTTCTAAGGTGCACAACCGCAAGGAACTGGCCCCGGCCATCGCGCTTGCCGCCGGCTACGACCGCAAGATCGTGATCGAACAGGGTGTAGGTGGAAACAAGGGGAAAGCTCGCGAACTGGAATGCGCGGTGCTAGGCAATGACGCGCCGCAGGCTTCCATCGTCGGCGAAATTGTTCCCGACGCCGAGTTCTACGATTACAACGCCAAGTACCTGGATGAAGGCTCGCAGCTTATCATTCCTGCCCGAGTCACGAAAAAGCAGATGAAGGAAGTGCAAGAAATGGCAGTACGGGCGTTCCAGGCAGTGGATTGTTCCGGGCTGGCGCGAGTAGATTTCCTGATGGATCCCAAAAGCGAAAAGATCTATGTGAATGAGATCAATACCATGCCCGGTTTCACCTCCATCAGCATGTATCCGAAGTTGTGGGCGGCGTCGGGTGTGGAGTATCCGGAGCTGATTGATCGTCTGCTGCAATTGGCGCTGGAGCGCCATGCTGAGAAGAAGAAAAATCGGTACTCAAAACAGTGATCTCGCGTCGTTGGCAATTTGGAGTTTTTATGCGGCTGCATCTTTCCGCGCTGTTCTTGTCGGCGCTGGCATTCGGCCAGTCTTCTGGCGCCCCGCCGCCGGTCAAGGGGCAGATCGAAGGAACTGTAGTCAGTGCGGCGGGTGGCCAATTGCTTCCCCGTTCGCTGGTCATCCTGCGCAACCTGAAGGCAAAGTCTCAAACCTTGGGACGGGCGGATGACAATGCCCATTTTCTGTTTGATCGTCTGGACCCGGGCTCGTACCAGATTGTCGCGGGCAAGCAGGGCTACTACACCGATGATCATAAACGTAGCCTGCAGCCGGTGGTGGACGTGGCAGCCGGAGACGTAGTGAAGGACTTAATCGTGCGGCTCCTGCCGCTGGGCGTGATTTCGGGCAGAATCGTAGATGAGGCGAACGATCCAGTACGCGACGTCGAGGTCAGGCTTTTGGGAGTGGAGTATTATCGCGGACGGGAATTCTTGAACACGATGGGCTCCGCTGTCAGTGACGACCGCGGCGAGTATCGCATCTTCGACATTCGTCCCGGCAGTTACTTTCTGCTGGCTGAGCACAACGTGAGCAAAGAATGGAAAAAGCAAACGGGAGCAGTTCCGATAAAAAGTAGTCGGCTGGATATTGCTTATCCTCCACTCCTGTATCCGGAAACCAGCGATATGCTTCAGGCGCAGAAGTTGGTAGTCAATCCCGGAGATGATCTGCATGTAGATTTCGGCTTGTTTCCTGTTCAGGCGGTTTCCATGCAAGGCAGAGTCGTCAATGGATTGACGAACCGGCCCATTGCGCAGCCATCAGTAACGGCGTACTGGGGTACAACTGCCAGCGTAATGGCGCGCACTGCTGAAATTATCGCGGACAGCTCCAGTTTTGAAATTCGGGGCCTGGGGCCCGGCACTTACACCCTGCGAACAACTTTTGTTGATGCCGGCGAGAGCTTTAGCGACGAGCGAGTCGTGGAAGTTGGGAGTGAGGGGGTAAGGAACCTGTTGATCTCCGGACTGCCGGACTTCGAAATTGTGGGCCACGTGCACCTGGAAAATGCCCGCTACGCTTTCAGTCCTTCCGTGGAGTTTGCTTCCGTTGGGCCTAAGAACTCAAGCATCTTCCGGGTCGGAACCACCAGGCCTGACTATCAATTTACCGGCAAACTGCACCCCGGCGATCGTTACCGGGTAAACGTGCCCAACCTGCCGCAGGACTTTTATTTGAAGTCCGTCCGGGTTTCAGGCAGGGAAGTTGCGAATACTGATGTGGTGATTGGCGGCCGCCGTACAGAAATTGACCTGCTGGTAAGTCCCGGAGGCGGACACATAGAAGGCACTACTCTGAACGATAAGCACGAGCCGGTCAGCGGGAGCTATGTTTTTCTGGTTCCAGATTCATCCGATAAGACCAATGCCGACCTCATCCAGCAAGCGCGGTCCGATGTGAAAGGCAAGTTCGCGCTGCGCGGTGTTCCTCCGGGGTCTTACAAGCTGTTTGCGTTTGAAGACGCGGAAACTGAGATTCTCAACCAACCCGACCTGCTGAAAAACTACGAGCAGAATTCCCAGTCCATCAAAGTGGAAGAGGCCGGCAAGTACACACTTGAGATTAAGCCGGTGAAGACAGAAATCGGTAATTGAACAACTCACCAGAGCTGCGGGCCATTTTCGAATAAACCGGCCCACTACCGAGCTTCTAGCGACCAAACTCAGCTGCGGCGTTCGGCATGAAAAGCATGGTAATGCCCACCGCATCAAGGACAGGAGTCGCAATGTTCAGGATGCCCTGAACGTTCGAATTTGCAAACATCAAGGTAGACATATCCGGCACCACAAAGATGGATGCAACCTCCAGGACAACAAGTATCAAGAACACGATGCGCGCCCAGCTGCGACCGGCAGCGATCTTGGAGACGAGCAGAGCTCCGATGACCCATGCGACCACCGGGATGACAATGCTGCGATGGGGATCAGACTTGATATCCAGCCAGAGCAGGAAGGTGCGTATGGCGTCGAGCGCCACAGAAAGCCAAAGAAGATTGACTGCGAGACTAGCCATGTTTGTTCATTACCCCTGTTTGTTGGCTTCGAGCGGCTTGCAAGTATCAGGTTGCCACGACAGAATTGGAGCGTCAAGATAGTTCCTTGGCGCCGTCCTATTTTGATTGAGTACGAAGGTCGATTCACTTTGGGAAGGTTACAGGCGAAGAGGCTCATGTCGGCAACCGGTAATTTGCCCTGGTCCTTTCAGCCCGGCTGGCGGGTGAAACAACAAGTTACCTTCTTCGTGCTGGCTTGTTCTCAGGCCTTGCGCCGGTTGAAGCCCAGCAGGTTGGAACCGCGTTCGCGCAGATAGCGTGTTTGTTCGGCAATGCCGTCCACGGCGCGCCTGCATCCGTTGCCGATGGCGCCGCGGAGCTCGCGGCCACTCATCGGCGTAAACAGCAGAGCGGCGGCCGCGCCCACACCCATTCCAATCAAGAGAAATGTAATCGCCCGTCCCACGTTCGCTTTATTGCCGCCCTCATCTGCCTGCTGGGAATAATCTTCGTAGCGCTGGTATTCGTTCATTGGCTTGCCCCCTTTGGCTTCGTGTTGACTCAATACTTAGAAAAGGAAGATGAGAAGAGTGTTGTCCTGCGAGGAAAGCTTTCTGCAACGTGGAGCTGTGGAATTCGCGCAGATTGCGGTAAAATTTATGTTTGTCCCGGCAGTCCGGGCTTCAACAGGGGAGTGACTGCCGGCTCACCGGCTTTCTGCCAGAAAGACTAAGACTCGCCTGCACCCTCAAGGAGAAGACTTCAATCCATGGCAATTCCAGCAACCCAGATGCGTCCGGGGATGATTATCAAGCACAACAACGACCTGCACCTGGTCTTTAGCGTGGAGCACCGCACGCCCGGCAACCTGCGCGCCTTTATCCAGGCGAAGCTACGCAACATCCGCACCGGCGCCATGTTCGAGCACCGGTTCCGCTCCGGTGACGCCATCGAGAGGATCAACGTCGATGAAATAGCCATGGAGTTCCTGTATCAGGATGGCGATGACTTCTACTTCATGAACACTGAGACCTTTGAACAAACGCATCTCACGCGCGATGTTCTGGGCGATGCCGTGGACTATCTCACTCCCAACCTTCAGATCAAGGTGGAGTTTTATGACGGCAAAGCGGTAGGAATCGAGCTGCCGCAAACCGTGGAACTCACCGTGGTGGAGACCGAGCCGGGATTGAAGTCGGCGACCGCATCCAGCGTCACCAAGCCTGCCAAAACGGAAACCGGGCTGGTCGTGCAGGTGCCCCCGTTTATCAATGAAGGCGAAAAAATCCGCGTAGACACTGCAGAAGGAGCCTACCTTTCGCGGGCTTGATCTGAGATGCCGGCAAAACGTTACATTGTTCGAGGCCGCGTGCAAGGGGTGGGATTTCGCTGGTTTGTGGACCACGAAGCGCGCCAGCTTGGCCTGAATGGCTGGGTGCGGAACAATCTGGATGGCGCGGTGGAGGTCCTGGCCATGGGCCCCGAGCAGCAACTCGAAGCGCTGCGCAAGAAGCTGGAGCGAGGGCCGCGCGCGGCCCGTGTGGATGAGGTACAGGAAATTCCTGCCGAGCCGGTAGCAGGGCTCAGCACTTTTCGTATTGAAGGAGCGTGGTAACCGATGCATGTCGAGCGAGCAGGCAAATGTGATCACCTGAAGCAACTGATCCGCGAGGTACCCGACTTTCCCAAAAAGGGCATTCTCTTTTACGACATCACCACGCTCCTCAAGGACAAAGTCGGCTTCGCCACCCTGATTGATGCGCTTTCAGAGCACTATCTCAATGCGCAGGTTGATGTTGTGCTGGCCATTGAGGC
>DATDGH010000422.1:0-3106 GCA_036522215.1 Candidatus Angelobacter sp.
GGATCATCCTTTACCGCGAGCGCCCCTTATGGGCCAGGCAGTAATAGCACCGCAGGCCAGGTAGCTTCAGCCCTGATCAGCACCGGTTCCACCGGCCTGAATCGTCCAGGGTCACCAGTCCATGCCGGGGTTTCTGGAGCAAATATTGCGCTCGCCTGGAATGCGGCGGGCAGTGCAGGAAATGTTGCGGTAACCGCCACTTCCACTCCCGACAACTCCAGCATGTTTCCGGGAGGCTCGTTCAGTGGAAGCACTAATTTGACTGGTGGTCAGGATCCCTATGCCTCGGGGCTGGCCCATCCGTATGTCACCTTGTACAGCAACGACACGCTCGGAAATTTGACCTGTGCGGTGCAAAAAGGAAGTGACACCACAGCCTTTACCAGTTGCGGGGCGGCTCCGGCAAGCTGGCGGCCTCGTTCGTTTACCTATGATTCGCTCTCGCGGTTATTGACGGCCACGAATCCGGAGTCGGGAACGATCAGCTACAGCTACGATGCCAATGGGAATGTGCTGCAAAGAACTTCGCCCGGTCCCAACCAGTCTGGCACAGCAACACAGGCCATTAGCTATTGCTACGACGCACTGAATCGCGTTACTGGAAAAGCATATTCAGCACAAACTTGCACCAATGGCCAACTGCCTGCGAATACGGCGGTGGTGAGTTACTTCTACGATCAGACGAGCTATCAGGGTTTGACCATCAGCAACGGCAAGGGACGCCTTACAGGACTGAGCGATCAGGCAGGCACTGGAGCCTATAGCTATGACACGATGGGCCGGATCGCAAGCGAGAGCCGGAAGATTTCGGGTGTTACCAAGAATCTCGTTTATATATTCAATCTGGATGGGTCGGTAAAAACGCTTACCTACCCAAGCGGGGCAGTGATCACCTACGCGCCGAACGGCGCCGGAAGAACGGTTTCCGCCATAGACCTAGGCAACAACATTAACTACGTAACTGGCTCGACCGGTCCGGGATCCAATGCCACCTACGCACCCAATGGCCTGGCTGTTGCCTACACTAACGGATGGACAAGCAGCTTCGGCGGAATCGCCAATAGCTTCAGCTTCAACAAGCGTCTTCAGCCGGTGACCATGTCAGCCTCAGCGCCCACCCAGTCGGTCTTCAACGTCAGCTACGACTTTCATCTGGGCAACGGCGATAACGGAAATGTTTTTGCTGTCACCAACAACCGCGACACCAGCCGCAGTCAGACCTTTACTTACGACACACTGAACCGCCTCATCTCGGCCCAGAATGCCGGGACCGACTGCTCGCAGCACACTGTGAACGGACTCACCAAATTCTGGGGAAACAGCTACGGCTACGACGCATGGAGCAACCTGCTGCAGAAGACGGTCACCAAGTGCTCGGCGGAAAACTTGAGCGTCATAGCTGCCGCGAATAATCAAATCCACACCGGAAATCCGCCAGCCCAGAACCAATCCTGTGCCAGCTCGCCGGACTATCTGTATGATGCCGCCGGCAACATGACGTGTAATATATCCGGCAGTCTTACGCCACAGAGCTACGGCTACGATGCCGAGAACCGCATCAACGGCGCGGGAGGCGACACGTACACGTACAACGCCAATGGAAATCGCGTCGAGAAATCCAACGGTAGTACAGGAACGATCTACTGGTACATGACGCCCGGCATCGTGGCCGAAAGCGATCTCACCGGAGCACTGAAGTCCGAATATGTGTTCTTCAACAATCAGCGGGTTGCCAGAAAGGACTTTCCCGGAAACTCCGTTTTCTATTATTTCTCCGGCCATCTGAAGACCGCCTCAGTCATCACTGATTCAGCCGGGAATATCAAAGAGGATGAAGACTACTATCCGTGGGGCGGCGAGCTTCAGTTCATCAACAATGACTCGAATCACTACAAGTTCACGGGCAAGGAACGGGACAGCGAGACGGGCCTCGATTACTTCGGGGCGCGGTATTACGGGAATATGCTGGGAAGATTCATCACCCCCGATCCCCTCATTGGCCACCCGGAGGATCCACAAACACTGAATCGGTACGCCTACGTAAGAAATAACCCTCTGACCCTGGCGGATCCGACAGGATTGGATTTCTATCTCTGGTGCGGAGATAAGACTCTTAGCTGCCAACACCACCACATTGGCAAAACTACTACTGACGCGAACGGTAAGCCGCACTTCCAGGCAACTGTCATAGGCAATGACAGTAATGGAAATCTTGTAGACAAGACGACCGGCACCGGTTCCTATACTGGTACATTTGATGGGAAGACAGTTGCCTTTACAGATAGCAAGGGTAATCACTCTGTTGGCAGCTGGAAGCAGGGTAGCGATCCAACTCGTGGTATTGAGGGCACCGGTGCTCTCGGACGTTTTAACTTCACGTTCATGAATCACAACGCAGTCCAGAATCTGTATGCCCAATGGACCTTCAAGGGCACACCGGAAGAAGCCGGCAGGGCGCTCGAGAAGGCTGGGTTTGTTCATTTCAACGTGGGCTTCCATTTTGGTTATACAGAGTATCGTTCGCCATCGGAGCAAAGAGATTCTGTGCATTTCAACATCGGCAATGTGACGAGAAATCCCTGGGTTGGAGAACTACCGTTTGGCTGGCAAACACACGGTGATATGCATGACCATGAATGGTATGCGTGGGGTTCCACGCTCATAAACCACTTCTTTGACGATGTGCTTCAGCTAGGCACGACGGAATGCAATGCTAAACGGTTGAAATGTTGATGGTCGATCCCTCGCGCCGATTGAGATTGGGAAAGATCGCAGGATATGCCGGTTTGACCATGCTGCTCCTCGCCTGGGCCGGCATATCCGTTACTTCGCGGTTCTTGCCGGTTACCTCTACCGATCTGCAGATTATCATTGTCATTACGCTCGCTGGCCCAGGCGCCGGATCGGCGGGAATCATAGCTGGGCGGCTGCATTCCAGATATTGGTATTGGCTGGCCGCCGCCGGCTTTGGAACGACTGCATTAATCCTGGCAGGTCTTGCAGTATAGCGTGTTGATTGTCCCGCCGAAAATGCGCACCTATTGACGACGAGCACATAAGAATTGAGGATTGTGGGAGTGTTGGCTTGGTCATGAATGACCTGACC
>DATDGH010000423.1:0-8221 GCA_036522215.1 Candidatus Angelobacter sp.
CGGCCGGAACCATGGCTGGTGCTCTCCGACGGCATCTTCCAATGCCTTGCCACAGTCCTCCAATTCGCGTCGCACTCGGGCCGGACTGGCAAAGATCAGGTTGGGATGGTTGAAGGTGTGATTGCCCAGGGTGTGGCCGGCTGAATGGATGGCCCGCACAATGTCTGACCGCTGGCGAATATATTTTCCGATCAGAAAAAAAGTTGCCTTGGCCCGAAATTCCGCCAGTACGTCCAGCAGATGCATGGTGTGGGGATCATTCGGACCGTCATCGAAAGTCAGCGCCATCTGCCGCGGATTGCGCCCATGAGTCAGCGTGCGCCCATAGAGCTGCGATTGCGGCGCCATGGAGGCGTATCCGGCGTAGGACACGCCGGCAGCCGCAGCGGCCAGACCTGTGAGTGCGAGAAGCATTGAAAAAGTTGGTAAGGTGGTGAGTTGGCAATTTTAAGATCCAGTGAGGATCTCTTTAAATTTACCAACTCACCAACGTACCAACTTACCAAGTGTTCGCCCTGGTTTCCACAGGGTTAACTGATTCTGCAATTGCTATTCCCGGTTTTGCGAGATATGCTGCGGCGAGTCACTCAAAGTTCCCGATGGCCAAGCTCTTCGAACCACCCCGTTATATAGCCATAGAAGG
This sequence comes from Candidatus Angelobacter sp., assembly GCA_036522215.1. Taxonomy (GTDB): domain Bacteria; phylum Acidobacteriota; class Terriglobia; order Terriglobales; family Acidobacteriaceae; genus Angelobacter. Next base: position 644 of record DATDGH010000423.1, read on the forward strand.
TCCCATCCGCGTGGGCAAGAGCACCTTGGCCAACATCATTGCTGACCGGCTGAATGCGCAGCGGGTGATTGAGCCGGAAAACAATCCTTTTCTCCGGGCGTTTTATGAAGGCGAGCGCGGCGCCGGTTTTCAAGCACAGTTTGCCTTTCTGATACGTCGTTTCGAACAGCTCCACAGGCTGGAAGTCGGGCCTAAATCGCAGAAAGCAGCGGTGGCCGACTACATTTTCGAAAAAGACAAAATTTTCGCCTATATCAACCTCAGTGACACGGAGCTGGAAATCTACAATCGCTACTACCACTATTTTCGCGAGCAGTTGCCGGTGCCTGACTTGGTGATCTACCTGCAGGCTTCACCGGAGGTGCTTAAGAAACGACTACGCAAGAAAAACGCTCCTGCGGAGACGTCAGTAAACGACGATTACATTGAGGAAGTCGTCAGGGCTTACGAACACTTTTTCTTTCACTACACCTCGTCCGACCTGCTGGTAGTGAACACCAACGACATTGATTTCGTGGAGCACCACTCCGATCTTCAGGAACTCCTGCGACGAGTGAGTGAACCCATTCGCGGCACCCAGTATTTCCTGCCATTAAGTTCGAGCGGAGCGGCGAGCGCGTAAGCGGCAACAGCGCCCTATGACGTGTTTTTAGGCTGGACTTTAACGCCTTCTTTTCGTGCGCTGTAGTTCATCCCGTCACTGGTCTACAATCCTACCCAGCCCATCATGCAAGCCTGGATCAATCAGCATCCCCTCCTTTTTGTCTGCCTTATTCTGGCCGGAGGATTTCTATTCCAATGGCTGCTTCTTAACCTCATCGCAGCAGCCAGCGGCTGGAAGATTTTAGCCCAGCGATTCTCTGTACAGCAGCCGTTTTCCGGCCCACAGTGGAAGTGGCAAAGCGCCAGGATGCGCTTTGGCATGGGCTACAACAATAGCCTCAAGGTTGGAGCGAACCGCGCGGGGCTTTTTATCCAACCAGTATGGGTCATTCTTGCGGGGCACCCGCCTTTGTTCATCCCGTGGAGCGAAATCAGCTTTGGGCACGCAGCTGGCTGGATGAGCAACTATGTCAGGCTCTGCCTGGGCCGGAGCGAGCAAATTCCATTCACGATCCGGCCATCTCTGGCTGACCGATTGCGTGCCGCTGCTGGACCCGGCTGGCCGGCTTCCTCCGCTGTCAGTAAATAAGAATTGCTGATAAAAGCGATTTGCGACTACAATAGCTCCTGCCGCATCTCATAAGGCAACAGGTGGTATCGGGTATCCCGAACTGCACTGGAGGCAACATGAGTCTTACCTCAATCGGCGAGGGCCGCACCGGCTCTTCCCGCCCCAAAGTTACAACTCTTACCATTCAGGAAAAGAAACAGCGCCATGAACCCATAACCTGCCTCACGGCCTATGACTATGCCACCTCGCGTCTGGTGGACGAAGCCGGCATAGACATGATCCTGGTGGGCGATTCACTGGCCCAGGTGGTCCTCGGTTACGAGAACACCTTGCCGGTCACCATGGAAGAAATGCTGCACCACACACGTGCCGTCCGCCGTGCGGTGAAGTCTGCCATGGTCATTGCTGATATGCCCTTCGGGGCTTATCACGAAGACACCAGGGAAGGCGTGCGCAATGCGCTTCACTTTGTGAAGGACGCAGGCGCGGAGGCCGTGAAGGTAGAGGGTGGTCAGAAGCGTGCTGAACTCATCCGACGCATCTTGGACTCCGAGATTCCCGTGATGGGTCATATTGGATTGACTCCTCAATCCATCCACAAGATGGGCGGCTTCAAAGTCCAGGGTAAAGACCTTTCCGGCATCGAGCAGCTCATGAAAGATGCTGTCGCTCTGGATCGCGCTGGAGTGTTCTCTATCGTCCTGGAAGGAGTGCCGCGCGAAGTGGCGGCCATGATCACGCAAGAGGTTTCGGCGCCAACCATCGGCATCGGCGCCGGGCCTGAATGCGATGGCCAGGTCCTTGTCTTTCATGACATCCTGAATCTGACGTTCGCACCGCCAGCCAAGTTCGTGCGCCGTTACGGCGACGCCGCCGCGCTTATCACCAGCGCGGTGCAGCAGTTCCAAGCCGACGTTGTGTCCGGAAGCTATCCGTCAGATGAAGAGTCTTATCATCTGCCTAAAGAAACGCGGGCGTCGTTGGATGCGATTTTGAGCCGGAAGCGCATGAAAGCAGTCAGTCGTTAGTTACTAAGTAAGCCTCTTTCATGCGTATCATTTCTTCCGCAGCGGAAATAACCGCCATCAGCAAAGAAGCTCGTCGCTCAGGCAAACGTGTGGGACTGGTGCCCACGATGGGTGCTTTACATCAAGGCCATCTTTCTCTGGTGCGGGCGGCTCACGCCCAATCAGATGTGGTTGTCGTCTCCATCTTTGTCAATCCAACTCAGTTCGGTCCCAAAGAAGATTTTTCCAGGTATCCGCGCCCTTTGGAAAAAGATCTGGAACTGCTTCAGGCTGAGAAGGTTGATTTTGTCTTCAGCCCATCGGTCGAGGAGATGTACCCACCTTCTTCATCAACCTGGGTGACAGTGGAAGGCTTGAGCGAAAAGCTCGATGGCCGTTCGCGCCCCGGACACTTCCGTGGCGTAACCACAGTGGTAGCCAAGCTCCTCAACATCGTTCAGCCGGATTTAGCTATCTTCGGCCAGAAGGATGCAGCCCAGGCCGCCATCATTCGTCGAATGATCCAGGACTTGGATTCTGATACGCGCATCGTTATCTGCCCTATCGTCCGCGAAAAAGACGGCCTGGCCATGAGTTCCCGTAACGTCTACCTCAATACCGAGCAGCGTAAGCAGGCCACAGTGTTGTACCGCGCGCTCATGCGAGTGCAGACGCTGGTGGATCAGGGCGAGTCCGATGCAACAAAGCTCATTGCCGCCGGCCAGCAGGTCATAGCGGAAGAGCCAGGGGTCAGACTTGATTATTTTGAAATCATTGACTGGGAAACACTTGATCCTGTAGCTAATGTGAGCAACGGCGCGCTGGTTGCCGTGGCTGCTTATGTCGGCGAGACGCGATTAATTGATAACGTTGTGCTACACGGTTTGGGACAGGCCGGTCAGCCACGCTGATCTCGGCGCTCCGGCCTGCGCCGACCTCGTCAAACGTTGCTATCGACTTGTTCCAAAAACCATTCGCGATTGTACTTGTGCCGGCAAGTCGACCCTTCCCGAATTGCTAATATTTTCTCCGCATTGTGACTTCAAATTTTCACTGGAGCAATCTATGAACCTCAGAAGAATAAGCACCTTCCTGGCAGCATTGGCTGCGACTCTCCCAACCACGCTCTCTGCGCAGAATATCGTTGGGAACCCCACGGGCAGTCAGACGATTACTCAGCCTAGTGGTACAACCCTGACCGCAAATCGGGTGGTAGCTTCCGGTATTTTGGATGGAACCTGTGCGGTGGACGGGCAAATCTACACCACCATCGCGGCAGCCTACAACGATTCGACCAACTGCAAGTCCACTATTCTCGTCCCACCTGGATATACAGAAACGCTTTCAGCCACGCTTAGCCTCAATCGCAGCGACACTGTCATAAGGTTCCTTGGATCAGCGGCGATCACCCAGGGACCATTCCAGGTTGTCGTCCCTTCAGGCAAAAATAACGTATCCATTGTTTCGGACCTCATTGGCACTGTTAACGCCAATGGTGGCATCAGTGTGACTTTCAAGGGCTTCAGTGGTAGCGGGGCCGCTATCCAGGTTGGAAGCTCTTCCGCGGACACAGCAAATTTCTATCTAAAAGGCATCTACGTAGAGCTCGCTCATGCACAAAATTCTGCGGTCGGGATTAGCCTGACCCGTGTACATCAGTTCATTCTTGATTCCTTGCAGGTCGGTGTTGGGTCAAGTACCGCCTCCAATCTCACAGCTATACTGCTCAACGGCGCAGGCGATAGTACGCATAACTACTTCACCGGGATCGGGGAAATCAACATGCCGGTAATTTCCATGGGTGCAAACTCAAACTATTCAATCGGCATTCAGGCTATTAACCAAGTCACTGACACCCTGGTGATTGGTGGCACGGTTGAGTTAGACAGTACCGCTACAAGCTCCCAGTACCCTCTTGGAACAAGGTGCTTTGATGTCGATGGCACTAGTGGACCGGGATCAGAGCTCTTTTTCTATTCGCCCAACTGTGAAGCAGCCGTTAACGCCCTAAGCGTTGAAGGCAATGCTAAAACCGTGGGTGACGTCAGGAGAGATTCAGGTGTTGGCACCCTGACAACCTTGGCCTCAGGGACCAGCGGAAACAAAATAAGGTTTGTGAATGCGACGGGAGGTACCGTTGTAGACCATGGAAGTAACAACTCTGTTGAATTTCCTTCTAACGATCAGGTCCACAGCGACTTATGGCAGATCATGGCCAACAGCGGTGCATGGGCAGTTAGCTATGTTCCGACGGGCAAAGACCCCATCTTTTTCAACTCATCAAACACTTTCATCAACGCTTTGACCGGCGGGGTCGTGTTCAACGAGGGAAGTGGAAGTGCTGTTCAGTTCTTCAACGGAGGCACCACGCAGGTGGGCTTGATTGATTCCAGTGGAAATGCCTCTTTCAGCGGGAATCTTACGGTAAATGGGACTAAGCTCTTCAAAATCGACCATCCATTGGATCCCTTGAATAAGTACCTTTCTCACGCCGCTATTGAATCTTCTGAGATGAAAGACATGTATGACGGTATTGTTCTGTTGGACGAAAAGGGTGAAGCTGACATCAAACTGCCAGACTGGTTCCAGGCTCTCAATAAGGACTTCCGTTATCAACTCACCTGCATCGGAGGCTCGGCTCCAATCTATGTGGCTCAGGAAATACAGGACAACCGGTTTCGCATCGCTGGCGGTCGGCCGGGCTTGAAGGTTTCATGGCAGGTAACTGGAATCCGGCATGATGCTTCAGCCGAAGCCAATCGTTTCTCCGTGGAAGAAGAAAAACCGGCAAAAGAACGCGGCCATTACCTCTTTGCTGGTTTTGAAAAGGCAAATCAGTCTTTAGAGAAGCCATCCACCCAGAAATAAATTCGCTATTGCAGGGGCCGCTCTTGGGAGCGGCCTATTTCTTCTCCCCTACGCGTGAAGAGCTGGCGATGCTTTGGAAATAAACGGGCTGTCCGTGATCACATACCGCAGCGGCATCGCCGCCGACTTGGTAATCCCGATGCGTGGAGTTACTGCAATTTTCTCCACGTTGAATCCGTCCTCCATTACCTGAAGATCGCAGTGCGGTGAGACCATGTCTTTATCGTTGTCGCGAGCGCGAGTGATCCCCAGCGCCTCACACAGCTTTCCCGGACCACTGGCCAGAAGCCGCAGGTTCCTGGCAGAACTGAAATCCAGGTCTTCAAGACCGCGCGCCTTCGCCATCTCCTGAATGCCCGCTACAGGTTCCAGCGCCCGCACCAGAATGCATCCGGCTTCGCCGTCCGGCAGGCAGGAGATATTCAGGCAGTAGTGCACTCCATAGATGAAATAAACATAGGCATGGCCTGGAGGGCCAAACAGGACGCTGTTGCGCGCCGTGCGTCCGGCGGTAGCATGCGCGGCCAGGTCGTCCGTTTCCAGATAGGCTTCCACTTCCACGATTCGCCCGGACAGCAACTTGCGCCCTTCCCTGCGGACGATCAGCTTGCCCAGAAGCTCAGCAGATACCTCACGCGGATCACGATTGAAGAACGAACGGCGAAGGAGCCTTGTTTTGAATAGCGTGGTCACAAATCCGAAATGACTAGTTCGTTTATTCACTAATTGGAGTGACTGCGTTTCTCCGCGATCCAGTCATTCACGTTGCGCTCCAGAATATCCAGCGGCAGGGCGCCGGAGCCGAGCACTACATCGTGGAATTCCTTGATGTCGAACTTGTCACCCAGTTCCTGTCGCGCGTGGGCCCGCAGCTCTTTGATCTTCAACTCACCGGTTTTGTACGCCAGCGACTGCCCCGGCCAAGCAATGTAACGATCAATCTCGTTAATGATGTCCAGTTCGTGTTTGGGAGCATTTTCCTTGAAGTATTGAATGGCCTGGTCACGGGTCCAGTGCTTGGCATGGATGCCCGTATCCACCACTAGCCGGACCGCCCGCCACATCTCGTACGTTAGCTGTCCGAACTTGGAGTAAGGATCGCTATAAAGCCCCATCTCATCCCCCAGGGATTCGGCGTAGAGCCCCCAACCCTCGACGAAGGCGGTATAACCGGCGATCCGGCGAAACATGGGCAATTCTCCCATTTCCTGGGCCCGGGCTATCTGAAGATGATGTCCAGGGACCGATTCATGCAGTGTAAGGGCCATCATTTCCCACTTGGGTCGGGTATCAGGCTTATAAAGATTGACGAAGTAGGTTCCGGCGCGCGAGCCATCCGGCGCTCCCTGACGGTAGTAAGCCGTAGTAGTGTCCGGCGCCGCACCCGCCGGAATGGCCTCTACCCCATAGGGCTGGCGTGGCAGCGTGCGAAACATCTTGACCAGATTGGGATCCACCGACTTCGCCATTGCCTGGTAGGCTTCAAACAGCGCTTCCGGAGTCTTGTAGAAGAATTGTGGGTCGGTGCGCAGGAACTTGAAAAATTCTTCGCGCGAACCCTTGAATCCGATCTGCTGCATCACCCGCTGCATCTCGCCATTGATGCGGGCCACCTCTCTCAAACCGATCTGGTGAATCTGCTCCGGCGTCTGGTTCGTGGTGGTGTAGTGCCGGACGTCGAATGCGTACAGCTCCTCGCCATGCGGCAACTGCCACGCGCCAACCTGGTCAAAACATGCCGGGAGATACTCGCTTACGAAAAACAGTTTAAATTTCTGGAACGCGGGCACAACCTGCTGCTCGATTGCTTGCCGCGCTGCTGCCTGCAAACGCTTTTGATCGGCGGCAGAGATATCTTTGGAAAAGTGCAGAAAAGGCTTGTAGAAGCCGCTTTGGGTAGCATCGCTGACCAGTTGCTTGTCAATCTGCGCCGGAAGGCGCTGCATGATCACCTTGGGATGCACCATGCGCTCGCGCATTCCCTGCCGCATCAGCCCGATCGTCTGGTCCATCACCGGGGGAAAGGCCTTCAGCCGGGCCAGCCAGTCTTCATAGTCCTTCAGAGTTTCAAAACGCAATGCGTCGGCCAGTTCGTCAATAGTCTGAATGCCGTCGCGCTGGTTCAGCGGCAACAGAAACCAGTGGAATTTGTAGCCCTCCACATGATCGTCATATTCTTTCTTGAACAAGTCATAGTTAAGCTGGTCCGCGGGAGAAAGCGCGGTGCGATCGATCCTGGCCAGCCGGGCCAATACTTCCTGGCTATGCTGATATCGTCGCGCGTGCGCCTCCAGGCTTTCATCCGTCCACTGATCATTCCAACGACGGTCGCCCAGGACGGAAGCTTCCTCCGGATGCTGTTGCATGTCGTAGTCCCACTCCGCGGTAAACAGATCATGCAGAGCCTTGGAAGCTGGTGATGTCATCTGTTCTTTCTGGCCCCACGCTAAGAGAGCCCCTGAAATTAGCAGGAATAAGCAGAAACGCATACGGAAGTTATACCAGAGAGACGCCTGATTTCAGGCGAGT
>DATDGH010000424.1:0-5421 GCA_036522215.1 Candidatus Angelobacter sp.
GGCATGACCGGCACCGCCGACACCGAGGCGTCTGAGTTCGCCCAGATCTATAACCTCGACGTAACGGTGATTCCGACCAACCGTCCGATGATCCGCGAGGACCGGGCGGACCTCGTCTACCGCACCGCGGCCGAGAAATGGAACGCGGTGGTCGAGGAGATCCGCGACTGCCACCAGCGCGGCCAGCCGGTGCTGGTCGGCACGGTGTCGATCGAAAAGAGCGAGATGCTGTCGAAGATGCTGTCGCGCCCGCCCAAGGTGCCGCACGTCGTGCTCAACGCCAAGTACCACGAGCGCGCCGCCGCCCCAGGTTGACATTCGTTTCTACACACTTGATGACAATAACTTCCGCGTGCCAGTTCCCGGTATCGTGTTTGCCGGTTCTAAACTCGTGATTGCTTTGAAGAGTGCTTTAGTTATCACCGGGGCCAGTATTGGAGACACCCAATTGTCGATAGCTGCGGATTCTTTGGACAATCCAAAGGACACCCAGCCAGTGCTGGATTTCCGCGCGCAAGATCCTTCATCCGGTGATAATTTTCAGCGGTACACTGTGGGTCCCCCAGGTAGTTACACGCTCACCGTCAGAGCGGGTTCAGCGTTGGGCGTACCACCGATTACCGTCACTAAGAGCTTCCTGGTCGTCGCGCCAGGGGCAACTAACAATCAAGTTACCCAGGGCCAGGCTCCCATTGTAATCAGCAATACTCCCCTCCAAGGCGTCGACGCTGTGCCGCTATCCACCTTCCCTCAGATTGTGTTTAGCGAACCCGTTGCTAACGTGCCTGCTAACTTCACCTTTGTAGACGCCGGGAATAACTCTCCCAGTGTCCTTCTGATAGGTGTACGGGCGGACGGATCACTGGCAAGTCCGGTAGGCCCGGGGGACTTCATTACTTCTTTGACTGTCCAGCCGCTCGCTGGATTGAAGTTCAACGAAAAGTATACGCTCACTCTGAACAGCGATATCATCGATCAAAATAAAGACGCCAACGGGAATCCTCTGCACTTGGCGACTTTTGTTTTGAGCTTTACGACTTTCGGTCCGCAGAAACTGGATAGCAATACAGACCAGTTTGGTTCGACGCGCCCCGTGGTTATTGGGCAACGGGTCTACGTGGGGAAGCCCGCCAACGCGGCCCTCAGCGCGGTGGATGTCATTGACATTACAGATCCCGCTTCGCCGCTTGATTTCGGCACGACGAACTACTTTGCTGGGCGCGTGGTAGACGCGAACGGCTTAGCCTCGTCTCCTGTAACACGATGCTTGACGGAGGTGCTGTCCGGGGCACCATGCCCACAACAAGGCGCTGGAGGACCATTATTGGCGATGGCAGCAACCGTGGGCGCGACCGATCTTGTGATCCCCTCGAACATCTGGTTTTATGATCTGTCGAATCCCGACCAACCGGCACGTGTGGGTGCGGTCAGCGCCACTACCAGCGCAACCCAGGATGGCACGCTGCTGCGCATCTTCATGAAGGATCAGTTCATTTACACCAGCACCGCTTTCAAGGGTCTTCAAGTGATCGATATTCAACAAGCTATTAACGAATTCCAGGCGACCCCGCCGACCCAGTTTGGAAGCGCCATCACGACTGAAGGAAATGGATTTGCGTTAGATGCCGTCGTCAATACCATCCCGGTGCCACTCCCTCTTCTGGGCGCAACCGGGAGTGTACGTACCTTCCAGGCCACTATGATGGATGTGAAGGCGGCCGACTATGCTACTGCGGCGCCCGATCCAAACAATCCGAGCGCACCCGTTCCGACGCAGACGTTCATTGTGGCAACTGGGCGCCTGCCTTTCGTAGTCGCAGATCCATTGCAGAGCGGTCTCAGCGCCATCGTTTATCCGCCTCTGGACAACAGCGGAATTGCTCTCAGCCAGGCACCTTGGCAAAGTTCGGATGGTCAGTTCCAATTGCAGCAAGGTCGCGCTGTCGCATTGGGGGCCATTCCTACCACCGACCCTCTCGGTAATAGTGTCAACCAGCCAATCGCAGTGACGGTCGGGTCTGGTACGGTCAACGGTAGTGCCGGGATTCCCCTGCTGGCAGTGGTCAACATGACCAACCCTAAGGCGCCGTTAGCGCAAAGCTTCCTACCGCTAAAGGACAAGAACAATAATCCAGTTCAGCCGGTTGATGTAGTCCTGAAGGACACTCTCGCTTTAATCGGTACCGACGCCAACAAAGTACTGCTTGTAAATCTCACTGATCCAAATCATCCCCTTGCTGCTGGTGAAGTTGATGGCGTTTTCGGTGACCGGCTCGCTCTGGCCCAAGGTGGAGTGCTCGTGACCTCCTCATGGAACCCGGCGATTGGCGGAATTCACACTGCAGTGTTCGACCCGGCCCTGGTACCCAATCAGACTGCTGATAGTGACCTCTCGGTTGGCTACCAATTCCGGCCTGAGGGCGTAGACGTAACTAAGCTTGGCACAGCAACGATTCAGGTGACACTCGATTCGTCAGATGACCTCAAGCTCGATAATTCGGTTCAGTCGCAAAACTTCAAATCCGCACTTGCACTTAGCGCTGTGCAATTGACGGAGTTGGCCACTTACGCCACGAGCCAGATCCGTACTAACCACGAGTTCACGCTGTATTTCCCCAAGATTGCAGGCAAACGGAATATCTACAAAGTCGACCTGGACGTGCCCGGTGCCGACATCGGCCCCATCACACCAGCCAGAGTGGTAGTTGAATTTTCACAGAGTGATGTGGAGGCTCGAGAAGATGCTGTTGCCCGTCACTTTGCTCCGGTATTCACGCAGCGAGGAGCCAAGAGAGGCAACACGCAGAATGGCGAGGCATTTGAAGACTATTTCCTGCGTGTGAACTTTGATGGCGATTGGAACACATGGAACAATGAAGCACATTTGAAGAATGCTGACGTGAATCACTACAATTTGGCTGGGTATGTTTACTATGGTATCGAAGAGACAGATTTCTATTATTTCCTGACTTACGTCTACTATCATGGAACTGATCCGAAAATGCTCGGTCATCATGCAAACGATATGGAGGGGGGGCATGTTGTAGTGCAAAAGAGCGATGCCCGCGTGGGCACGGCTCAGGATTCCCAATCTAAAATCAGAGGCGGACCGGACAAGCCAATAAAGCCAGGCGTGGGAAATTTTGGTAATGTGGCGGTAGTGATGGCCCAAGCCCACAACGGCTACGAAGTCAAAACAAACAATTTCGTCCTGACTACCGGAGAAGGGGACGCTCAGCCTCCGTCTGATCCGACAAAAGATACTCGAACTCATCCGGTGATCTCCTCGCAACCTGGGTCCGGATTTGCGACGCTGGCCGGCCACGGTGCCAGCGTTCCGGGTTCGTCCGACTACCCTCCAGGGGACGGAATTCGCTATGTTCCCGGGGACCAGGCAAACGTTGCCGAAACCCCCCAACGCAATACACAAAATGGCTTTGACAAACCAGTCCACTATCAGTTGATTCCATTCGTGGGGGACAAAACTTCAGATAATCAGGGGAACCAGGTTCTTAGCGGTTTCTGGGACCGCCGACGGGATGACAGAATCTTTGGTGCGTCGGACAGGTTTTCATTGAAGAATGGAAGTCCCACTCTTGGGCACGGGATATTTGGCGATCGCTTTGACATATTTGTTCCACACTGTGCTGCAAATCTTCCATGGGGTTGGACCGGTAGTCATGTCAATAAGGGGGAGAGATTCTTGGATCCAATGAACATCGTAATCAACCCCAATGCCAATAAATTGACCAATGATACCGGCCACTTGGTGAAGGAACCACAGGACGGGCTCCATTACATATCCAATCCGTTCTTGAACGATGTTCAATTCGGCGGGACATTCCCGACGAATGGTGCCCCGCTCTTCCAGGACAGCTGCAGTTGCAAAACAATTCTGTCGCACATTCAATCAGGGGTGAGCCGTGGGCTGAATGATTTACCGATGGGAGCTGGCTGCCAATGATGACTCGAAACAGAATTACGAAGGTGCTGCTCACATTTCTGTTCGGCTGCAGCTCTTTGCTTGCGGCTCAAGCTCAGAGCATTATTTTCAGCAGTCCGGATGATCTGAAGCAGTGGGTCAATGTCATTGACGATTCAATCCCGGTCTCTATACAGACCTTGTCAGACCAAAACGGGAGCTACATCCGGATCACTCCAGCAACAAATGTTTACATAGGAAAGCCCAGTTCCCAAACGATGGCAAATGCTATTACTCTTCCGGCCCTCATCCCTGCATCGACACAGAATGCGATCAAGCTTCGATTGCGGCAAACGACGGCATTCCAGAATCTGTGCGGTTTCTGGCTTCACCAAACGACATTTTTTGATGGAGAGCACTACCAGCAGGTTCCGTTTTTCTCCCCCCAACCGTTGCCTAACGATGGAACCTGGCATGAGCTAATTTTCAATTTTACCGATTCCCCATTTTTCGACGCGCAAAGCGATGTAATTGCTGTGAACTTTGGGTTCTTTAATCCTGGTTTTCAAGATCTAACAGCCACGAATCGGCTGTCGGGCCAGACCCCGCCTGGTGCTTATATAGATCTTCAGCAAATTGCTTTTCTATCCGTACCCCAAACCATCTCCCAGCCAGTGATTACTGGCTTTACGCCGTCGCGGGCACGTTATCATCAGTCGGTTACAATCGCAGGTTCAGGATTTAGCCAACCGGCAGCCACTAATGCGGTTTTTTTCGGAAATGAACAGGCGACGATTCTCTCCGGAAGCGCTACGGCTTTGACGGTTCAAGCTGAAGCAGATGGCCTCATTTCGGTTCGTGCAGCTGGAGGAAACACTTCTACGTCAACAGACAGCTTTGTTCTTCTTGGGCCTCCAAAGGCTCTGCAGGTTATAAGTGGGGATGGCCAGACAAGCACAGTAGGATCAACTCTTCAGCCATTTGTTGTCAAAGTGGTTGACGCCTCCGGAAATGGACTACCGGGCGAAACGATCACGTTTAGTGTGGTTAGCGGCAATGGATTACTCTCAAGCACGACGGGCACAACCGATGACTCTGGCGTAGCAAGCACCGTCTTGACCCTGCCCAAGAATCCAGGTAGAGTCCGGATCGATGCCCAGCATCCCGAGCTGTCTGCAAGCATTATCTTTACATCCAACGCAACACAACCTTAAATTTTCGACCGCGAGCCTCGTTACGCTGCCCGTTTTACTGCCCCCTCCATCCTCAAGGCAGCATAGACGGCATACAAATAACATATTACAACAAAGTAAGAATATCGACACCGAGCTCGAGCCCGAAAGAATCTGGGGAACCGGCAGGCTAGGTACAGTGCCAATACCAGAATCTTCAACAGGAATGATTATGATGAACAGATAACCACTGGGTTCTAGTGTCCGCGATCATGTAAAACTGACCCCCTTACGATCATGAAGAATTGACCCCCTCCAGAGGGCTGT
>DATDGH010000425.1:0-2744 GCA_036522215.1 Candidatus Angelobacter sp.
AGTAAGCGTGGAATTCTAACTGATGCGCGAGATTCTAAAAGAACCCACAGCAAAGTCAATGGAAGAATAGTTCTACTCCTTACCTCAGCACGCCGTTCGCACCACCACTCAAAATTAAGCTGATTCGCGTGAATGAAAGCAAAATGCTGTCACGATTGCAAAGAAGTGTTAAGATTCAACAGGCAGACTGAAATCAAAGGGCTTATCGGCATCCATACCGTCACGGCTTCAGCATGGCTTAAAATAGGGAAAGCATCAGTTCCTGCAAAATGTTGGCTTTTATTTCAGCGCTCGTCACCGGTACGCTGGCTCTTTGCGGCATGGGATTTTACATCCTCTGCCTGTGGAGCGTGCGCAGCTTTCGCCGCGAAAGTGGCAAGCCGCAGCCCGTTTTTACTCCACCTGTTTCCATCATTAAGCCGTTGCGCGGGGTCGATCCCCAGATGTACGAAAGTTTCCGCAGCCATTGCGTCCAGGATTATCCCGAGTACGAAATCATCTTCGGCGTGAGCGATGCGGATGATCCAGCCGTAGACGCCGTTCATCAGCTCATGCGTGAATTCCCGCGATGCAGGATCAGATTGACCATCTGTCCTGAGGTGCTGGGCACAAACAGGAAAACCAGCAATGTGGTGCAGATGCTGCAAGATGCCACCTATGACCACATCTTGATCAACGATAGCGATATTTATGTCACCCCGGATTACCTGCGCCGGGTGATGGCGCCTTTTGCCCGCCCGGAAGTGGGCATGGTTACCTGTCCGTATCGCGGCATCGCCGCCAGCACTTTGGGCTCCAAGCTTGAGTCCGTGGGCATCAGCACAGATTTTTTTGCCGGCGTGCTCTCCGCCTGGAAGATTGAAAAAGGACTTCATTTCGCGCTCGGCTCGACCTTGGCCATGTCACGCACGGCACTCGATGCTATTGGCGGACTCGAGCCCCTGGTCGACCATCTGGCCGATGACTTTGAGCTGGGCAGTCGCATCGCCAGGATCGGCTTTGAAGTGGTGCTGGTGGATCTGGTGGTTGAGACTCATCTTCCTGCCTACAGCTTTCGCGAGTTCTTTGAGCACCAGATGCGTTGGGCGCGCAGCACTCGCGATTCCCGCCGCCGCGGTTACCTCGGCGTCCTTCTCACCTTTGGATTACCCTGGGCCATCATCTCGGTTCTGCTCTCCGGCGGCGTCTGGTGGTCGTGGCTCGTATTGGCGGGTGCGGCGCTGCTGCGTGCGGCCGTCGCCTTCCGCGTGGCCGCCGTGGTGCACGATCACTCCATCACGCGCCATCTCTGGCTCGTTCCTCTGCGTGACCTGATCGCCTTCTGGGTATGGTTTGCCAGCTTTGCCGGACATCACGTCCACTGGCGCGGCGATATCTTCATCCTTGAAGACGGAAAGATCCGGCCCGCTCATATGCTGGGACCTGACTTGATCAGCGAGCCGCTTCCGGAGCCGGAACCGGTTGAGGACAAAGTTTCAGTTCATTGGTAAGAATGAATTTCCCGCCCCACTTGGCCAGCTCACAATGCTCGGATTTCACGTAGGCCGGGATGCCGTGGCTTGCGCTTTCTCCTCGTCCCACAAGCGCGTAGGCCGTCTTCTTCCAGTTCTCGAACTCCTGTTTTTCCCTGCCGATTGTTGATGCAATGCGCGTGTACTCCTGCTCCCGCTGATCTGCCGTCAGTGTCTGGTCGGTAGTCGCGGCCCTCCGCTCGCCCTCCGCCCGGTTGTCTTCGTCCTCGTACCATGTGCGAGAGTACTCATCGATGGAATCGGGGGCGTGAAACACCGTCTCTTCCTCGGTCCAGAAAAAGATTCGTTGTGGCCCACGCCACAGCTTTGCAAACGATTCGTTATTGTCAAATAGGTTGGGCGCGTCAGCAAACAACGAGCCATACCAGATGTTGGAGTCCCGGCCATTGAGCATGCGAATCTGCTTCTGCAGGTAATAAGGAATGGCGGAAGCCGCTTCATAGTCGCCGTTGACTTCAATCAGGTCTCCGGGTTTCCACACGCTTCCGATTTTGTCTGTCAGAACTTTCGACGAAAGCACCGGCGAAAAGATGACCAGCCCGGCGTGCGCCTCATGCAGCAACACCACCATCATGCCGGCCAGCACCAGGTTCGCGGGGAAAGTGCGGCCTGAACGGCGCAAGAACCAATTCAGAATGGTTCCTGCCGCGAATGCAATCCCTGTCATCAGCAGAGGCAGCTTGAACGCGCCCAGCGCTTTGGGAGTCAGGTCAAGGAAGTGGCCGAAGGAGAGCCGGTAAGCGTCAGGATTTTTCTTCAGCAGCTCGGCAATATCGTAATTCGCTGGCGGAGTCTGCGATTGCAGCGCCAGACCCACAGTTGCAACGCATACGATCGCGCCGGCGGCCATCAACACCAGCGAAGCAATTCTGCCACTGCGCCTCTCCGGGCTGTCCTGGCTGGCCGCAGTTTCTCGCGCCAGCCATCCACCAAGGAGCAACGCCAGTCCTGGAAGACCGGGAATGATGTAGTACTCCTGCCGGCTGGAAAAAGCGAAGAACAAAAGCACCACCAGCGCCCAGATGGCAAACAACGCCGTCCCAGCCTGGCTTTCTGTATTACCGGTTTCGAGAATCCTTCCCGTTCGTGCAGGATGCGCATAAGTTTTCTTCAGTTCTAGGGGTGTTCCGGTCCTTGCACGAGACAAAGCGGCTTCGGACTCTCCGGATTTCTCAGCGGCCTTTGTAGTGACATTTTGCTTTTCACTTTGTT
>DATDGH010000426.1:0-3239 GCA_036522215.1 Candidatus Angelobacter sp.
GTCTATGTTAGCCCTCAGCGGGCGGTTCCAAGTCTGGAAATACCTTCTGAACAGACCGTCGTTCTCTGTGACAATCCCGGTGCACCCTGGGCGTGGAATCGGCTCAAGCAGGTCCCCTTCAAAGTTTTTGGATACGCACCGCTTTTTTTTCGGAAGGTCCGCGCCTGCAACCCCGTTTTGCTGCACGCTCATTTTGGGCCGGCAGGGCTCACCGCTCTTCCCCTGGCCCGCCAACTGAGGCTGCCTGTTGTCGTCACATTCCATGGGTATGATGCCACGCAAACGGATGAAGAATTAGCCGGTTCTCATTACAGAATTCGCGCCTACGTGCGGAATCGCCATGTGCTGCAAAGAGAGGCGAACCTGTTTCTCGCGGTTTCGCAATTTGTGCGGAACGAGATGCTAGCTCGCGGGTTTCCTGACGACCGAATTGTAGTGCACTACACAGGCGTCGATGTCGAATTCTTCCGCCCCCAACCCGAGGTCCGGCGGGAGCCCATTGTCCTCTTTACCGGCAGGCTTGTAGAAAAGAAAGGATGTGTGCATCTGATTCGGGCCATGGCGGAGGTGCAGACCGCCATGCCAACGGTGAAACTGGTCATAATTGGGGATGGAGAACTCCGAAACGACCTCAAGCAGATGGCGCGCTCGACTCTTAGAGATTGTTCGTTCCTCGGAATGCAGTCCGCCGATGCTGTCCGTGAATGGATGAGTCGAGCTACTGTCTTTTGCGGACCCAGCATTCGGGGCAAATCCGGTGATGCGGAAGGATTCGGGATGGTTTTTGCAGAAGCGCAATCCATGGAATTGCCGGTGGCAAGTTTTGCCTGCGGAGGAATAACTGAAGCCGTCGCTCACGGGGATACCGGATTGCTTGCCGCAGAGGGCGACTGGCGAACACTCGCGCACAATCTCCTGTTGCTGTTGAGGAATGAGAACCTTCGGAAAAGAATGGGCGCTGCCGGACGTCAGCGGATTTTAAAGCTGTTCGACCTTAGTACTCAGACCAGGATGCTTGAGAATCTTTACACCCGAGTACTCACGGGTGCGGCTACATCTGGCACATGGGAAACACGATTTAAAGCCGCAAATGTGCTGTAATCGGGAGGTTCGGCAGTAGGATGAAAGTCTAGCGTTTCATCGATGATCGTCCAACAAGTCATGACCCGTGTTTTGATCATTGAAGGCGAGATGAAACAATATCGCGTCCCTTTCTACGAAGGGCTCTTTGCCGCGCTACGCTCCGCGGGAATCCGCTTGCAGGTCGCATACAGCGAGCCGCGAGCATCCGAGAGGGCTAAGCAGGATCAATCCACCTTACCCGACGAGTGCGGAATCAAAATTGCCGGCTATTGGTTTTTTAACAAACTCTTACTACAACCGCTGTTCCGCCAGATCGCGCTGGCTGACCTAATCATCAGCGATGAAGGAAATCGGTTCTTGATGAAGCACCTTCTGCTCCCATTCTCGGCCTGTAAGCTGAAGAAGCTCGCCTTGTGGGGGCTGGGAGAGAACAAACAACCAGACCGCCTCGCGATGTCGGAATGGTACAAGTTAAAGGTTCTGCGCTGGATTACCTGGTGGTTCGCATACACACCGGGCACGGTCGAATACCTGATCCGGCACGGATTTCCACGTCACCGAATCACGATGGTTCAAAATGCGGTGGACACTCGCAGGATGCGTCAGTGGATCACGGGCTTCGGTCAGTACGAAGCTTTAGCCGCTCGCTCCGCAATCGCAATCCCTCCGTCCGCGCCTGTCGGTGTCTACTGCGGCACACTAGACAAAGTTAAGAACATCCCATTTCTGGTTGAATCGGCAACGATTGTAAGAAGGAAGATACCGGACTTTCACCTTGTGATTGCAGGAAGCGGCAGCGATGTCCCGTATCTGGAAGAACAAGTTGCGCTAAATCGGGAATGGCTGCACTGGGTGGGACCCAAGTTTGGGAAAGATAAGGCCCTGGTCTTCAAAACGGCCGACATTTGCCTGATGCCAGGCAGGGTTGGCCTGGGTATTCTCGACTCTCTTGCAGCAGGGTTGCCATTGGTAACAACGAGAATTCCCATTCACACACCCGAGGTGGAATATCTGGAAGACGGATACAACGGCCTGATGACGGAGCCCAACCCGGAGGCTTACGCCAATGCGGTGATCAGGCTGCTTTCCACCCCAAATGAGCTGCGGAGGCTGAAGGCAGGGGCGCAAACCTCGTCCGAAAAATATTCTATAGAGGCGATGGTCGATAACTTTCATCGCGGCATACAAGATTGCCTCAGTTGGAACTGAGTTTTGGAGGCAGAAGTTTGGTCAGCACCGTAACACGAAATCCGTCCTTGTCATTGGTTACAACTAGCTGGGACGATGGACATCCACTCGACCTGCGCCTTGCCGAGCTGCTGTCACGCTATGGCATGAGCGGCACCTTCTATGTGCCTCGCGACGTGAGATGGTCAAGGATGACGGAAGCGGACATCCGACGGTTGAGTTCACGATTTGAACTGGGCGGGCATACCTTGCACCATGTTCTTCTTGATCGGGTTGCCGATGATAGAGCGCGGAACCAGCTGGCAGGTTCGCGCCACTGGCTTGAGGATGTTACCGGGAAGGCATGCCGCATCTTCTGCTTTCCTGGAGGGAAGTACCGGCTGCGGCAATTGTCCTTGGCCCGCGAGTCGGGCTACCAGGCCGTACGAACCACGGAACTGCTTTCGATGCATCTTCCACGGCGGGTCAGCGGTCTGGCGGTCGTGCCGACAACGGTTCAGGTCTTTCCACACTCACCCCTGGCATACGGTCGTAATGCAATCAGGCGGTGCTCAGTTTGGCGTCTCGTTGGGACAGGGGCACTGCTCTACGGCCGGGACTGGCTGAAACTCGCGCACAGTTTGTTCGACGAAACACTTTCTCATGGAGGGGTATTTCATTTGTGGGGGCACTCCTGGGAAATTGAACAGGAACATCAATGGGAGCGCCTTGAAGCCTTGCTTGCCCTCATGGCGTCGCACCGAGAGAAGTTTACCAGCGTGACCAACCTGGAACTATGCGCAAATGTTGCCTAAGTTAGAAAACATAATTGGATATCTGTCTTGTCCAGACGACAAAGGGTCCTTGACCTGCAATGCCACAGGCATGGCTTGCTCAAAATGTGGACGGGCGTATCGTGTTACCGACGACGGTATTCTAGATTTGCTTCCGCGGGAGCCGGCCTTTCCTCCTGCGAATCAGGAATATGC
>DATDGH010000427.1:0-4229 GCA_036522215.1 Candidatus Angelobacter sp.
AATCTCTAAACAAACTCCACTCTCGGCCGCGTAGGAATAATCCCCGCCCGGTGTCCCATGTCCAGCAACTTTGCTACGGCTTCTTTGCCGTCGTCGCCGTAATCCAGAGTGCGTGCGTTCACGTACATACCGACGAAGCGGTCGGCCATCTGGTGATCCAGGTTGCGTGCAAACTGCATGGCGTAGGCCAGCGCCTCTTCACGATGGTCGAGCGCATACTGAATGCTGTTGCGCAACGCCTTGTTGATGCTCGCCATCAACTCTGCCCCCAATTCCCGGCGAATAGCATTTCCGCCCAGAGGCAAAGGCAGGCCGGTCAGGTCAGCCCACCAGCGTCCCAGATCGAGAATCCGGTGCAAGCCGGAGGCTTCATAGGTGAGCTGTCCTTCATGAATGATCAATCCTGCTTCGTATTTGCCGGCCAGGACCTGGGGGATGATCTGGTCAAAGGGAACGACGGCAGTCTCAATCTTCGGAGCAAACAGCTTGAGCGCCAGATAAGCAGTGGTAAGGGTGCCGGGCACCGCAACTCTTGTTCGCTTGAGTTCTTCCAGGCCAAAGGGACGCGGCGCCACTACCGTAGGCCCATATTTTTCGCCCACGCTCCCGCCACAGGGCATAAGAGCATATTCATCCTGAATGTAAGGATAGGCGTGAAAAGAAATAGCAGTCACATCGTAGACCCCCTCCATGGCCCTCCGGTTCAAGGTCTCAATGTCCATAAGCGTGTGATTGAACTTGAGACCTGGCACGCGGACTTTGTTCGTGGCCAGCCCGTAGAACATGAAGGCATCATCCGAGTCAGGACTGTGGGCTACACTGATTTCTTTCACTGGGGCAGAAACTGAAGAAGACATATGTTGGCTTTCTGTGGTTGGTTTTTTTTAGTTTATCCCGAAGCGCAGCGAGGGAACCCTACTCCCTTTCGCACAGCTTCAGGGCGAATGCCCCTAAGTTGCGGTTCAATGAGTTTATCCCAGGCGAAGAGAACGGACCCTGAACAAAATTAACTCAGTGTTCTACGGACTCGTGTTCCGGTTCATGTTCCGGCTCGATCTCCCGCAGCGCCTTCTCCAGGGCTTCGTCGGATTTGCGGAGATGCCGTCGCAGGCGCCACCACATGGCAATCGCGGCCACCAGCACGGCTACTGTGGAAAGCACGAGTAGTACAAATAAATACCTCATTGGCTCCTGGTAAGCATATCAAAATCGAGTGCAACCTCCGGTGAAAAAATGGCCATGACCTGCTTTAGGAGAAAACGCTTAAGCGACCTTACCTCAAACTACCAAAATCATCTATCGCAGCGAAAACAAAATTCTCGTGGTCTTAGCCGTAAAGGCTAGAATTAAAGTGTTTCCATGCACTCCTCTCTTTTACGCCAGTTGAAGAAAATCGCCGGAAGCGATGCCGTCCTGGACCGTCTGGAAGACCGCAGGCTGTATGAATACGATGGCGGGATAGACAAAAGCCTTCCCGCAGCAGTGGTGTTTGGCGTGAATACCGAGCAGATTTCGCGGGTCATGCGCTTTGCCAACGCCAACCACATTCCGGTTGTGCCGCGTGGCGCCGGAACCGGGCTGAGCGGCGGCGCCATCGCGGAAAAAGAGGCGATTGTGCTCTCCACCGCGCGTATGAACAAGATTCTGGAGATCGATATCCCCAACCAACGCGCTGTGGTTCAGCCGGGAGTGGTGAACCTGGAACTGAGCAATGCCACCGTGAAGTACGGCTTCTATTATGCTCCGGATCCTTCCAGCCAGAAAGCGTGCACCATTGGCGGCAACGTGGCCGAGAATTCCGGCGGACCGCATACCCTGGCGCTCGGCGTTACCGTAAACCACGTTACCGGACTCGAGGTAGTGCTCCCCAGCGGACGAATCGCTGAACTCGGCGGAAAGACGCAAGACTGTTGCGGGCTGGATCTTACCGGCTTCTTTGTGGGCTCTGAAGGAACGCTTGGCGTGACCACAAAGATCACAGTCAGGCTTACAAAGCTGCCTGAATCCGTGGCCACACTGCTGGCCATCTACGATACCGTGGAGGACGCGGCCAACACTGTAGTCGCGATCACCCAGAGCGGCATCACTCCGGCGGCGCTGGAAATGCTTGATGGCTGGCTGTTGCGCGCCGTCGAGGCGGCAGTGCATGCCGGTTATCCTGTGGATTCAGCCGCCGTGCTGCTGATCGAACTGGAGGGCATGAAAGAGGCGGTAGATGAGCAGGCAGAAGCGGTGCGTGCCGTCTGCATGCAGCAGAAAGCGCGCGACGTAAAACGCGCCAAAGACGAAGCGCAGCGCCAGGCGTTATGGCTGGGCCGCAAAACAGCCTTCGGCGCCGTAGGCCGCATCTCTCCTTCTTATTACACGCAGGATGGCGTAATTCCCCGCACCAAGGTTCCCGCAACTCTCGCCGAGATTGGCCGCATCAGCCAGAAATACGGACTGCAGATCGGCAATGTCTTCCACGCCGGCGACGGCAATCTCCATCCGCTGATCCTCTTCGATGCCCGCGATCCCCAGCAAACCGCAGACAGCAGACGAGCCTCGCACGAGATTATGGACTTTGTCCTCAAGCTGGGCGGCTCCATCACCGGCGAGCATGGAGTAGGCAGCGAGAAGATTGACTTTATGTCGCGCATGTTTACTGAGAATGATCTCGAAACTATGGTGCGGCTGCGCAACGTCTTTAATCCAGACTCCATATTGAATCCGCACAAGGTGATTCCCGAAACCCGCATGTGCCGCGAAATTACCGGCCCGCTGCCCAAGGCCAAAGTCGAGCCTGCTCCCGGGGTGCCGGTGTGACCACGGTCGCCGCCCCAACGTCGGTCCAGCACGCGCTCGCTGCCATCGTCGGCGAAAGCCATGTAAGCAACAATGAAAACCACGTCGAAATCAACGGTGTGGCTCCGGCCACATCTGTCTCGCCTGCATCGGCAGAAGAGATCGCTGCCGTCCTCCGTCTGGCCAATGAGCGCGACTTGGTGGTTGCTCCCGCCGGAGGATGCACTCGGCAGCAGATGGGCGGAATTCCTGAACGCATTGATGTGCTTCTGCGCACCCAAAGGCTCAACCAGATCAAGAAATACGATCCGGGCGACCTGACTGTCGGCGTGGGTGCAGGCATCCGCCTTGCCGATGTTCAGAGCGCGCTGGGCCAGCATCAGCAGTGGCTTCCTTACGATCCTCCGCAACCCAAAACCGCCACCATTGGCGGCTTGCTGGCGACAGCGGCCTTCGGTCCACTCAAATCAGGATTTGGTGGCCTGCGGGATTTCTGTATCGGCATCCAGTTTGTGACCGGCCAAGGCACCATCGCCAAGGCCGGCGGCAACGTAGTAAAGAATGTGGCCGGTTACGACCTCATGAAACTTATGGTCGGCAGCTATGGCTCGCTGGCCGTAATTACTGGAGCGAACTTCAAAGTTTTTCCCCGGTCGCGACAAACCCGTACTTTTGTTTGTTCTCTGCCTTCGCTCCAGGAAGCAATCGCGTTCCGCAACCAGGTTCTGCGCTCTCCGCTGACGCCTATTTGCCTGGAACTGATCTCACCGCGCGCATTGGAATATTTATGCGACCCGCCAGTCGCGCACGATCCGGACCACTATGCTCCGGCAAAGCCCGTCAGTTCGCCATCAGACGAGTGGCAGATTGCGGTGCGCGCCGCTGGAAGCGACAATGTGCTCTCCCGTTGCCGGCGAGAACTGGGGGCAGCGGTTGTTCGCGAACTTGAAGGCGCAGGGGAAGACCAATTCTGGTCATGGGTTTCGCATTTTGAATTCAGCATTCTCGAGCGACATCGCAACGCCATGATCGTTTACTGCCACGCAACCATTCAGAACGTGGAAGCCGTGGTCCAGGCGCTGGAGCGCTCTTCCCCCGACTACAATTTCCTTCCCGCCATGCTGGGCCGCGCCGCCACCGGGAACCTTGTCCTGGGATTTTTGCCGTTGCCGGTGGACCCTCCCGCCGCCATGCAATATGCCAACTGTGCCTCAGCCTTTCGCGCTCTGCTGCCTGCAGGGTGTTCCGCAATTGTGGCCCAATGTCCCAAGGAGGCGAAAGGCCACTTTGACGTCTGGGGAAGCACGCCCACTGACCTTGAATTGATGCGTGGCGTAAAGCGAGCGCTCGATCCCAAACGAATCCTGAACCGAGGGAGGTTTATTGTGTAGAAAATATTTGCCGCAGATTTTCGCAGATGTGCGCAGATCAAAACCTTCTTAGCC
>DATDGH010000428.1:0-2950 GCA_036522215.1 Candidatus Angelobacter sp.
TCGATGATGTGCTCACCGTAGGTGATTTCGGGGAAGCCCTGGGCCACATCGCGACAACAGCGCAGAAAAAGGCCATCGCTCATCTTCATGATGTTGGCCTTGTGAATTGCATGGACGCGCTTGCGCTTTTCCCCACGAGCGTACTCGAGGGCGAACTTCGCAATTCGCGTAGAAGCTTTCTCCGTGATGATCTTCAGCGCTTCCACCACTCCCGGCACTACTTCGTGTTCGATGCCTGAGTATTCTCCTTCAGTGTTTTCTCGCACGATTGCCAGATCAACGCTGGGATAGCGCGTGGGCAGGGAAGGCAGGTTGTGGATGGGACGAAAATTGGCGTACAGCTCAAATTTTCTGCGCAGAGCTACATTGATGCTGGCGAAGCCACCGCCGATCGGCGTAGTGATAGGCCCTTTGAGCGCCACTCCGGTGCGTTCAATGGAGTGAATCAACTCTTTGGGCATGTATTCGCGGTACTTTTCAAAAGCGTCTGCGCCGGCCGGAACCGTCTCCCAGTCAATCTTTACGCCCGCTGCTTCCAGAACGCGGACGGCCGCGCCGGTGACCTCCGGGCCGATGCCGTCTCCCGGAATCAGCGTTACTTTATGTGTCATAGATTTTCCAGATTACTTTGTGCCTGATTTTGCCTTGGCCGGTTTGGGTTTCTCTTCCTTGGCGGCCACTAGGTGCTCCAGGGCAAAGCGGAATTCATCTACATCCTTGAAGTCGCGGTACACTGAGGCAAAACGAATGTAGGCAACTTTATCAATCTGCTTGAGGCGCTCCATGATCAGTTCGCCGATTTCGCTGGCGCTTCGTTCGCGCTCCGGCGAATCCACCACGAACTGTTCCACATCGTTTACGATCTGCTCCATTTTGCCCATGGAGATAGGCCGTTTTTCGCAGGCCCGCAGCACTCCGGCCAGGACTTTCTGGCGCTCAAATTTCTCTCTGCGTCCGTCTTTCTTCACCACCATGTAAGGAATTTCATCGATGCGCTCGTAGGTGGTAAATCGCTTCTGGCACTTCAAGCACTCGCGCCGCCGGCGAATGGATTCGCCCTCTTTGCTCTCGCGCGAGTCCACCACTTTGTCATTCTCAAACCCGCAAAAAGGACATTTCATGGCGTGAAATTAGCAGTATGGCTGCGAAACAGGCTGTTTTTGATTGTAACAAATCGGTCAGAGCTGAGGATCGGGTGATCCCGCGATCGGATGATCTGGTGATCGGTCAATGGAAACAGTCCGACGCTAGCTCCTGGCTGTGCTTCGTGAAGCAGAGAAAATGGAAACCAATTGTGTTGCCTCAGCCAGCAATTCCCGCAGCTTCGTTGCTTTCACGATGCCACTGTCGCCCAACAGCTCCAGCCAGAACAGCGTTTCATCGGCTTCTTCCACCACAATTCCTAATTTTGAGACAAATTCAGCTTTGGAACGCGCGCGCCCAACCGCTCTGTAGTTTGCCGCCATGCTTGTCGCCGAACGTAGGATTTGATTGGCGATTACATTGGCGGCGCGAGTATTGGGCATGGCTTCTGACATGCGGACTACTCGTAGCGCGAAGGCCTTTGTCCGATTCTTTAACTCTTGATGTTTGTCTAGACTAGTCGTAGGGTAACCTCCGATCACCCGATCACCCGATCACCAGATCACCGGATCACCCGATCTTCTGGCGTACTAATTTCCCCTTCGCTCTCTTTTTCCACCCGTGTGAGTGAAATGTGTTCCCGGTGCGCCAGGAATAGCCCGGCAGGTATAACGGACATGAAGGTGACCAGCCACAGCATCATTCCGCAACTGATGGACAGCTCCGGGGGAAGGTAAAAGATTCCGCTCAAGACCCCAATCGTTGCCAGTTGCGAACCGCCGCCGACTACAGGCAACTGCAACACGCCACCCACTACGCTGGCGGCCGTAAGCAGGAGCACATTGGCCAGCGTGATGTGTGTGTGCCGGTGAATGTGATAGGCATGGGTGACGGCAGCATACGCGAGGCCGATGAAGAGCCAGATCAGCACGGACAGGCCAGCCAGTTGCCCAAAGGACTTGAGATCAGAAATGGTATTCAGTCCCTCGCCGAAAGCCTGCACTTTGTGTGAGATTACGCCGGCTGCGCGCTGAGAAAGCGGGGCCAGCATCCTGGCGGTAAACCTGGCGATGCGTTCGGGATTCTTGCGTACCGCATAGGCAAAACCTGCGGCCACGGCCACCCCCATCAGCAGAATTACGCCGGAGATCTGAAAATCAAAAAATGCTCTGGGCGAGTTCTGAAACCCAGGTAACTTTTTCAGATCGGACCGCCCGATGAGGATGTTCAGCGCCATAATCAAACCAAACGTCCCCGTATCGAAGATCCTTTCTACCGTCCACACTGCTACCTGGGAGGACATGCTCAAGCCGTGTTTGCGAGCAATCAGATACGGCCTGATGAATTCTCCCGGACGTCCCAGCAGTGCCAGACCTGTAAAACCGATCATGGTGGGTGCGACCAGCCCTGAAGCTTTGGCCTTACATACCGGGCGAAGCAGGATCTTCCAGCGCACCGCACGGAGAAAATAATCTGCGTAGATAAGAGCTACGGCCGCGAGAAGGAAAGTAATATCGATGCGGTGAGTGACCGCCCAGAACTTGTGCCAATCGAATTTGCGCCACGTCCGAACCTGGAAATAGACGAGCACAGCCAGTGCAACCAGCACCAGCGCTGAAAGCAAAAGTTTTTTCTTCTTCATCCCCTGTTTAGAGTGTAAAGCCTTTCTCAGGAAATTGCGTCAAAGAAGAGATGAATGCAGGATCGGCGCACTGAAGGAGACAACCGCGATACCTCAATACGGCAAACTGATTTGCTGGGTGCGGATCCCTAGTTTGTCCCGCTCGTAGGTTGAGGCTTTGTGGCGCCGGCCTGCTGGACTTTCTTCCTGGCTGTAGTCTTACCAGAAGCACCCGCCTTTTGATTG
>DATDGH010000429.1:0-5254 GCA_036522215.1 Candidatus Angelobacter sp.
ATCCATTCCACGTCCTGTCCGCCCTGGCCGGCTGTCTTTTGGTATAGATGGTCGCGCGTTGAGGGCAGCGAATTGCAGGCACGTCCTGCAAACACCAGTTGAAATAATTGCAGGCTGCCGGCGCGGAAGGCGGCGGTAGAACCTGCAAGATACAAACGCCACATCCGCGCGAAAACAACGCCGTACCGCTTGGCAACGCGATCGAAACATTGCTCAAAACGGTCCAGCCATTGCTCGCACGTCCTGGCATAGTGAAGACGCAGGTTCTCCACGTCCACCACGCTGTAATCATGCGGCTCGAGCACGTCCATAACGTCGCGCAGAGGAGGCGTCGACCCTCCGGGAAAAATCCTCTTGCGGATCCAGGCACTCAGCGGCTGACGCCGGTTTTTTCCAATAAAATGCAGCAGGCCGCGACCGCGATTGCCAATGGCGCGGTGAATCACGCGCCCAAATTCCTTGTAGTGACTCCGCCCCACGTGCTCCAGCATGCCTACAGATGCGAAAACATCAAAGCTGCCCGTGATGTTGCGGTAGTCGTCTTCAAGAAATTCCACCTGAGAGGACAGCCCTTCCCGCTGTGCACGCTCCTTGGCAAAAGTGATTTGCTCATAGGAGATATTGAAGGCCTTCACCTGCACGCCGTAGTATTTGGCCATGTGAAGGGCTAGTGCTCCCCATCCGCAACCCGCCTCCACCACAGTTTCTCCCGGGCGCAGGCAAAGCTTGCGGCAGACAAGGTCCAGCTTCGCTCTCTGTGCCTCTTCCAGGCTCGCATTTTCACGCGGAAAATAAGCGCAGGTGTAAACCATCTCCGAATCGAGCCACATCTGGTAAAAATCGTTGGAGATGTCGTAGTGGTGATGAATGTTCTTGCGGGAACCACGCAGGCTGTTAGACTGCATCCAGCCGTAGCAGCGAGAAGCCACTCGCGCAATCATGCCCTGCGGGATGCGGTAGAAACTCTCTAGCAGTCGGACCAGATCACCTTCTATTTCAATGCGGCCCTGGCTGTATAGCTCGCCAAAGTTGATTGCCGGATTCCGCAGCAGGGCTATCAGAGTCCGCCGATCCTTGATCCATAGGGTGGGCTGCGTGACTGGCGCCGACGCTGAATCCTCAGAAGGTACGCCCAATTGCAGATGAATTGGGATGGGATCTGCCATCTTCGTGATGGAGCCCATCAGAACGCGGTCAATCCAGGCAGCAGGCATTATTAGCAGGTTTTCCTCTTCACGTTATGATGCGACAGGCCGTTCTCCCGCGCAACTCTGAATTCGTACAGGCCCTCGCGACAGGGCTGGATTATACCGTCCTCCCCCGGTTTCACCGCAACAAATGGATAGTCTTTGAGGCCGGTACTCGCTTAATCTGGTCAAGATGCTTGATTCTCTTGTTTCTGCTCTGCCGTGGCCCACGATCCGTGAAAATCTGTGGACTCTGGGCTACGCGCGATTAGGCCGGTTATTACAACGAGCGCAATGCGAGGAACTCCGATCTCTCTACACCAAACGTGATCTATTCCGCAGCCGCATTGACATGGCACGGTTCCGCTTCGGCCAGGGAGAATATCAATACTTTAGTTATCCGCTTCCCCCGCTGGTTGCCGAGCTGCGGCGAGCGCTCTATCGTCCCCTGGCCGGGACGGCGAATGAGTGGATGGCAGCACTGTCTCTGAAAGGCAAGTTCCCTGCTGAATTAAACGAGTTCCTCTCTCAGTGCTACGATCGTGGGCAAAAGCGGCCCACACCACTGATGCTTCACTATAGAGCTGGCGATTTCAACTGCCTGCATCAAGATCTGTATGGCGATGTTGTATTTCCCTTCCAGGTCATCTTCTGCCTAAGCCGGCCAGAAGAAGAATTTGCCGGCGGCGAACTGTTGCTGGTAGAGCAGCGCCCGCGGGCACAATCCGTAGGCCATGCTGTCAAACTCAGTCAAGGCGAAGCCGTGGCAATCACCACACGGTATCGTCCGGCTAAAGGTGCGCGCGGCTACTACCGAACTAATTTCCGCCATGGGGTAAGCCCTATTCTCTCCGGCGAACGATTCACGTTAGGGATTGTCTTCCACGACGCCGTATAATCCGCCTTCAGCATCAACATTGCTGACCGAATCATGGATTACCCACCAGGATCGCCGGCTGCTTCCCCGCGCGCTGCATGGCGGATGAAGAGATGTGCGTGGATGATCGTGGCAATCGCGCTGGTTGTGTTGGCCTTTTCTCCGCGTCTAAATAGTGGCGACAAATTGTGGCCCGGCGCGCACTATACCGACCAGGATCGGAACGCTGCACTGGAACGAGGCCTTCAGTTCATGTACAAGGTCGCATCCAATCAGGAATATTTTTCCCGATGGGGATCCGACCTCATGTTCTGCTTTTATACCATTTCAAACACCGCCAGGAACCAGCAGCTGCGCGAAATGGCGCGGAAGATGGGACAAGAGCGGGCGCGGCAATGGCGGCGCGAACAGATGCATGTGCCCGTCGATGATCCTGACGATCTGGCCGGCTTCATTTACGGCACATACAGCGCAGACATGCTGTTGGGCGACCATGATTCGGGTCTCAAAGAGCGCTTGCGGAAGGCTGCGCGACGCTTCTCCGCCACTGAGTTCCTGGGATTTGATCCCCGAATCGAACCGCCACCCTCTAATATCCCTGACCTATGCCCGAAATGCAACCACCGCAATCCGCGTGGCGCCAGGGTATGCGAGAAGTGCGGGACAGCACTCACCTTTCGCACCCCCTATGACACTTGGCTGGACGCTTTAATAAAGACCCACGAGGGCGATTCGTATGGCGTCACGCTTGGGGCTTCTTACCCTGAGGCGCTGCGTTGGATATCAAAAATGCGGCCTTACCCTGTGTCCCACGACGACGAAGATTTATTCGACGACGTGTCCTACGCCGTCACTCACGTGGTTTACACGGTGAACGATTACCACAAGTATCGTCTCTCCCGGGCCTGGCTGCCGCAGGAGTTCAGCTATTTAAGAAACAACATCACGCAAGCGGAGCGCTTTGAAAATGGTGAGTTGGTAGGCGAGTTCATGGATGCCCTGCGCGCCTTTGGCGAGGATGACGCGAGCCCGGAGATCCGGGCTGCAATGGACTACCTGCTCTCCACCCAGAACCCGGATGGCAGTTGGGGCGATACGGACGATAGCGACATGTACACTCGCTATCACAGTACCTGGACGGCCATCGACGGATTGCGGCAGTACGCGTTTCAAGGTGAGCACCTTCGGTTGCCGCATAGAAGTCTCTGCTCAAAGGCAAAGTTGCGCTAACCTATTGTTTATCCGCGTGCTTGTGAAGGAATTTGTCGTGAATGTCTGTCCAGAACTCATCCACCAGGCCTCCGGCGGATCCGTAAAGCAAGGCATTGCAGCAATTATTTCACAGCTGCACCTTCATCCTCCTGTAAACACCTTGTAAACAGAGTTACGAGAGTGTTGGTGGCTCAATCTTTGAAAGAGCATGGCTCTTCCAGGTCCAAAGTCTTCCACAAGATTCATCTTGACAAGCGCTTGTTACGGGTTCTACAGTAAACTAGTCTAATTAAGACTACTAACCTGAAAGAAAGGAGTTTTGAATATGCGCGGTGCATCCTGGTTATTTGCCACTTTGGCGATTGTTCTCGGAATAGCGCCCGGACACTTCAAGACAGAGGAAACAAAGACTATGAATGTCAAAAGAATTACTCCGGTTCTTTACGTGAAGGAAATAGAGCCCTGCGTGCAATTCTGGGTAGAGCGGCTTGCATTTGAAAAGACGGCTGAAGTACCGGAGGGCGACCGCTTAGGTTTTGTCATTCTGCAAAAGGGCGGCGTAGAGATCATGTATCAGAGCTTCGCCAGCGCAGAAAAGGATGCTCCTGCCCTGGCCCGTGAGATCAGCGGTGGCCGCACCTTTCTGTATGTGGAGGTGGACAAGCTCGACCATGTCATCACTGCCATGAAAGGCGCCAACCTCGTACTGCCTCTGCGCACCACGTTCTATGGCGCTCGGGAGATCGGCGTCAAGGATCCAGCGGGACATATGATCGTCTTCGCTGAGATAGCGGGCGCGCCGCAACATTGATGCCGGCTAGCTCTTGTGGAACTCCTTGTTCTGGGCCAGAATTGTCAATGGTGATCGCGGTGCAAGAATGAGGGTTCCACATCAGCCTGAAAAACACTGGGAGAGACAGTTGCGCGCCGCCATTCCTTGTTACACCGCGCTTGCAACATCAGTCTTTCTTCACATTGCCGCGCTCGCAGCCCTCGTTCTTCTCCGGCACGCAGTGCATCCGCATGTTCAACTTGTGAAGTATGAAGAAGTTCAACTGCAGTCAGGTCCGGTTTATCGGCCGCTGAACACAGCAGTCGGTCACGGACAGGGTCATCCGGCTCGCACTAGGCAGAGACCGCAGTTGCCTCGTCCTGAAGCAACGGAAGCCACGGAAATCCTCGACCCAGGTCAACCATTGCACGAGCAGGCAAAACGCTGGACATCAGCCATGACCATGAGCCTGAACTTCCACGGAGTTTACAGGAACCACGTGTACCAACTCGCAGTTCTGGTGTCGGGCGATCCTCCTGTAATCTCCGTCGACGAGCTTCCGCCGCATTTTCAGCAATACGTAATCATTGAAGTCACAATCGATACCAAAGGACGCGCGGCTGAAGTTCGGAAGGTGGCTGGAGAGGTGGATACAAAGATCGAGGAAAAGCTGCTCGCGGCCATTCGTAAGTTTAGGTACATCCCCGCCAGGAGAGATGGCCTGGCCATACCCTCACAGCGGGACATCGTGATCCATATTCCGACGTAATTCAGTTGCTTACCGGTATGTCCCTCTCTGCTTGCTTGTAAGCTTTCTTTTTCTCCGCTTTGGCATCTACGTCCGGTTTAAGTTCGCGAATCGCCTTCTCCAGGCTTTCCGCACCTTTGCCCGTTACCTTGGCCTTGAGATCAACAAACGGAATCGCAAGGTTGTTCGAGGCATGGATAGCGGAAACGCAATCGCCAAGCTTTTTGAATCCATCACAAGCTTCATTGATATTAGGCCCATTCGTCGGCAGCAGCTTTTGCAGCTTTGCGGCTAACTTGCTGTCTCGCATGAAAGCATCTTTAGGGCTCTGGTCGATTGGAGGAGGCGCTTCGATTCCTGCCGGAAGTGGATGCGGATCGTAAGCGCCTGCTGTAGGCGGCGGACTGCTGGAGGTAGATCCACCGATTTGAGCATAGGAAATTGCGGCAAAACACACC